>NZ_DBPA01000034.1:0-2733 GCF_002300045.1 Streptococcus sp. UBA632
AACACTCCTTATTACAATCAGAAAGATGAACGCTGGGGAAACACTCTCTACGGTGGCTACAAAATGGGAGCAACAGGTTGTGTGCCAACCAGTTTATCTATGATTATCTCGTCATTATCAGGAAAAGAAATTTTATCAACGATGGTAGCAGATTACCTGTATTATGATACGGTTGAATTTAACCGTGTTAGTCAAGGAACGAGTGGAAATGGTGTATTGTTGGCCTCTAAACACTTTGGAATGACACCGACAGCTTTGGGTTCAGTGAATGAATTAACCAATGCCTTGAAAGAAGGTCACTATGTATCAGCATCTGTTCAGATGAATAAGTTCTCGCCATGGCCTTTTGGCACCAGCCACGCTATTGTCTTAAAAGGCTATTCAAATGGAAATACCTATGTTTTAGATCCGTATAACGCAGCCAACAACGGCTGGTATCCAATTGATGCCCTTTGGAGAGAACAAAGTACGCAATATGAAGACATTGCTGCTTTGGGTCATCCATTTGTGAAAATCACGGATATCTAATGACAAAAAGGGAACCAGGAGGTTCTCTTTTTATATTTTTTCCATGAAACTCATATCATTATAAGGTGTTTTTATTTTCAGAAATAGGGAGAAAACTTGAAACAAAATACTTGTAAGCGTTTTATATATGTGGTATAATAATAGTGATAAAACTATTAGTCAGTAGAGGTTTTTCTTATGAGTAAAATTGTTGTTATCGGAGCAAACCATGCTGGAACAGCATGTATTAAAACCATGTTAACCAACTACGGAGCTAACAATGAAATTGTTGTTTTTGATCAAAATTCTAATATTTCATTTTTAGGCTGTGGTATGGCGCTATGGATTGGAGAGCAGATCTCTGGTCCAGAAGGGTTATTCTACTCTAGCAAGAAAGAGCTAGAAGAGTTAGGTGCTACCATTTATATGAATTCTCCTGTGGAGTCTGTCGATTATGATAATAAAGTGGTAACAGCAATTGTAGATGGTCAAACACATGAAGAACACTACGATAAATTGATTTTTGCGACAGGTTCGCAACCTATTATTCCTAAGATTAAAGGGGTTCACATGGACCCAGATTCTCTTGAATTCAAAGCAGCTCTTGAGAATGTTCAGTTTGTGAAATTGTACCAAAACGCTGAAGATGTGATTAATAAATTACACCATGAAAACATTTCACGTGTTGCCGTTGTTGGTGCGGGTTATATTGGTGTAGAATTGGCAGAAGCCTTCCAACGTAATGGCAAAGAAGTAACCCTTATCGACGTTGCTGAAACATGCTTGGCAGGTTACTATGACGCAGATTTTAGTGCAGCGATGGCGAAAAATTTGGAAGACCACGGTATTCGACTAGCCTTTGGTGAAGCCGTTAAAGAAATTGCGGGTCAAACAAAAGTTGAAAAAATCATCACTGATAAAGCTGAATACGATGTTGATATGGTTATCCTTGCTGTTGGTTTCCGCCCAAATACTGCTCTAGGTGGTGGCAAAGTGGAACTCTTCTCAAACGGTGCTTTCCTAGTGGATAAATACCAAGAAACAAGTGTTCCCGGCGTCTATGCTATTGGTGACTGTGCAACTATTTTCAATAACGCAACACAAACAATCGATTATATCGCTCTTGCATCGAATGCAGTAAGAACAGGGATTGTGGCAGCCCACAATGCTTGCGGACATAAATTAGAAGGTGTCGGTGTCCAAGGTTCAAACGGTATTTCGATTTATGGCTTAGACATGGTTTCAACTGGTTTGACTTTGGAAAAAGCAGCTGCCAAAGGATTTGAAGCAGCAGAAGTGGAATACAAAGACAATCAAAAGCCTGAATTTATCGAGAAAGACAATGCCAAAGTAACCTTGAAGATTGTTTACGATAAAAAGACTCGCAGAATTCTAGGGGCACAATTGATGTCTAAAAAAGACATTTCTTTGGCACTGCACCTCTTCTCATTGGCTATCCAAGAGCAAGTAACGATTGATAAATTAGCTTTGACAGATTTGTTCTTCTTGCCACACTTCAATAAACCTTATAACTACATTACTATGGCAGCGTTGAGTGCTGAGTAGTGTTGAGTAAAAAAATAACAGGGAGTGGTAGTTTCCTGTTATTTTTTATTTTAAGGTAGAAAAAAGAGAGTCTTTCGACTCTCTTTTACCATCCTTTAGAGCTGATTAGTTTTTAGAAGCAGCAACGTATTCTTCTTTAGAGAAAGCTTTGTCGATGATAGCTTTTAATTCTTCTGCAGAAGCTTGCATTTTTTGTGTTTCAGCATCGTTCAATGGAATGTTCACTGGACGAACGATACCATGTGCACCAACGATAGCAGGTTGACCAATGTAGCAATCAGTTACGCCTGGGTATTGACCGTCTTGATATACAGAAACTGGAAGAACGGCATTTTCATCGTTAAGAATAGCTTGAGTAATACGTGCAAGGGCAACAGCGATACCGTAGAATGTAGCACCTTTTTTGTCGATGATTGAGTATGCAGCGTCACGTACGCTTACAAATAGGTCAACCAATTCTTCAGCGTTGAAGTTTTCAACATCTTTAAGGTAGTTTTCGAGATTTACACCAGCAACGTTAGCATGTGACCAAACAGCGAATTCAGAGTCACCGTGTTCACCCATGATGTATGCGTGTACTGAACGTGCATCAACACCAAGTTTTTCAGCCAATGCTTGACGGAAACGAGCTGAGTCAAGTGAAGTACCTGAACCAATAAC
>NZ_DBPA01000050.1:0-5866 GCF_002300045.1 Streptococcus sp. UBA632
AAACTTTGCAACAGAACCAAAAATATAACTCATTTTGTGTCTAATTATTTGCCTTTAGTACAATAGACAAATGTGTTGATTTGTCTAATAGTTTCGAAAGGGTTTTCTTTACAAGAAGTAATGAAAAGCCTATAATCAAGTTAAGAAGGATGTTTATTTAGTGTCTATACAAAGGAGGCCCATTTGTGTATTACAGTAACGGAAATTATGAAGCTTTTGCACGTCCAAGAAAGCCCAAAAATGTGGATCAAAAATCAGCGTATATTATTGGAGGAGGGCTGGCCGGATTGGCGACCGCTATTTTCTTGGTGCGTGATGGACAAATGTCCGGGGAAAAAATTCATATATATGAGGAATTGCCTACTCCGGGTGGATCGTTAGATGGAGAAAAGCGTGCCAATATCGGCTTTGTGACACGTGGTGGTCGAGAAATGGAAAATCATTTTGAAACTATGTGGGACATGTATCGATCAATTCCTTCTTTAGAAATTGAAGATGCCTCTTACTTAGATGAATTTTATTGGCTAGATAAAGATGATCCAAATTCATCTAATACTCGCCTAATTTATAACCGGGGACAACGCGTCCCAACGGATGGCCTGTATACTTTGGACGAAAAACCTAAAGAATTAATAGATTTAGTTTTAACCCCTGAGTCAAAACTGGGTAAGACGACTATTGAGGAATTTTTCTCAAATGAGTTCTTTGAAAGTAACTTTTGAATGTACTGGGCAACTATGTTTGCTTTTGAAAAGTGGCATTCTGCAGTTGAGATGCGTCGATACACGATGCGATTTATTCATCATATTGATGGACTACCTGATTTTAGCGCCCTAAAGTTCAATAGGTACAATCAGTATGAGTCTATGGTTCTACCAATTATAAAGTATTTAGAGTCATATAATGTCGAATTCATCTATGATACACAAGTTAATAATGTTGTGGTAGATTTTGAAAATGACGAAAAAATTGCCAAAAAACTCGTGATCCAGGATGGTGATGATGTTAGCCTATCACGTGATGATTTTGTATTCGTTACAAATGGTTCTATTACAGAAAGTTCAACATATGGGAGCCATGATAAACCCGCTCCTATATCAAAAGAGTTGGGTGGTAGTTGGTCACTGTGGAAGAATCTGGCAGAACAATCTAATGATTTCGGTCATCCAGAAGTATTCTATGATAACCTACCTGAAAAAAGTTGGTTCGTGTCAGCGACAGCCACTATAAAATCACCAGAAATTGACCCCTACATTGAACGTCTAACCAATCGTGATTTGCATGATCACAAAATCAATAGTGGTGGAATCATTACCATAACCGATTCGAACTGGTTGATGAGTTTTGCTGTTCACAGACAGCCACATTTCAAAGAACAAAAGGAAAATGAAACAATTGTATGGATATATGGACTATATTCAGATACCAAAGGAAATTTTGTTGATAAGACCATTGTAGAAAGTTCTGGGGAAGAAATTACGCAAGAACTCCTTTATCACCTTGGGGTCCCTGAGTCCAAAATCAAACAATTGTCTAACCAAAACAATATAAATACCGTTCCGGTATTTATGCCATTTATTACATCATACTTTATGCCCCGCGTTGCGGGTGATAGGCCAGATATTGTTCCTAAAGGGTCTGTTAATTTAGCCTTTATTGGTAATTTTGCAGAGTCACCTAGTAATGACACCGTGTTTACTACCGAATATTCAATTAGGACAGCCATGGAATTTGTCTATACTTTACTTGAAGTTGAACGCGCTGTTCCTGAAGTTTATGGCTCTATTTATGATATTCGAGAACCACTTAAAGCCATCTACTATATGGGAGATAAAAAAACCATTGATGAGGCTAATTTAGGAATCCCTAAATTAGCTAAAGTAGTTCTAAAAAAGAAGATAAAGGGAACGTTTATCGAAGAGCTAGTTACCGAGAGTAAATTACTATAAAACGTGGTAGCTGTTAAAACTCTCTGAATTATCAAAAACTGTTGCAAATTATTATTAATGCGACATATTTCGATATATAATAAGTTTTTCATTTTTGAAAAAGACTTGATGATTATATTTCATCGAGTCTTTTTTATAGTTACGTATTTTTTAAGAAATAACCTGATTACGGGAAAATGTATATGGGAAGTCCGGACTGCTTTATTTCTAAATCATAATCCGAGATAATCATTGGGAACTCTAACATTTAAAGTAACCACAACACTAGTGAGTAGTAAAATTCAATCATTAAAGGAAAAACGTAATGCCGATAAATTACGAAACACTTATGATGAAATTGTAAATGAGTTGCTTTCGAAACGAGAACAGGCAATCAGAATTGCTCAGGCATATAAAGAAGAATATGAAAAAGTACATATTGATGATAAAGATATTGAGTATTTGCACAATACTTTAGAACGGGTTATTTCTCTATTATCTTCATTTACTAGTGTTGAAGATGGGAAAGAAGATTCAATGAAATAATTAGTTGCTTTACTTAACAAGGATACTTTAAAGACTATGCAATTATTGGGATTTAATTACAAGGAGGCAATAAGGGAACCTCTAACGGAGGTTTGTTCAAATGTTATAAGAAATAAATTAGGAGGTCTATCATCTAAGAAAAACGTACGTAACAAAAAATAATTTAACTAATGGTGTGAACTTTTAGTATTTATCAGCTCAATTCTTTGTAATTTTGGGGTAAAATTCACACCATTCAGATAAAATTAGTTGAAATTGATTGAAATAACACTTTCAGAAAAGCGTAGAAATGTTTGATATTAAAGACTTTTGAAATTTAGTCAAACAAAAGTTGTTCAAACCAGGTCTTACGATTTGAGGCAAATTTAATTTAATATTTTGCCTCAAATTAGACACACTTTTTATAGTACTAAGAGGAATAATGAAGTTCTCTTCCTATTAATGTGGTTGTTTAAAATCTTAAATATAGCATTTTATGGTGTAATGGGAAGTATGGCGAATAAATCAACTATGTTCAGCAAACAAAGCTTAATTAGTGATTGAGTTTTAAAGAAAGAAGGAGTTTTATAACTCTTTCTTTTTTTGTTTGTCAGAAAAGGTTAAAAAGTGTTGACAAATGTCATCAAAGTGATATAATTTCCACGTTAGCCGATTTAGCTCAGTTGGTAGAGCAACGCATTCGTAACGCGTAGGTCGCAGGTTCGATCCCTGTAATCGGCATGGAAATGCTAATCATGATAACAGTTAGACAAATCCATAGAAGATTTTCTATGGGTTTTCTCATGGGTAGAAACGCTTAAAAATAGATTTTATTGTCTAAAATAGTTGCGAAATGAGTCCAGATATGTTATAATTTTATGGTATGTGGTGTAAAGCACCTATAATCTAAGTAGGAGGAAGCAGATAATATGGCTAAGGTTTGTTATTTTACAGGGCGTAAAACTGTATCAGGAAACAATCGCTCTCACTCAATGCGTAAAACAAAACGTGCAGTTAAACCAAATCTTCAAAAAGTAACTATTCTTGTTGATGGAAAACCTAAAAAAGTTTGGGCTTCAGCACGTGCGCTTAAATCTGGTAAAGTAGAACGCGTATAAGCGTATAAATGAAACAGTATAGACAAACATCGCTTGGTGTTTGTCCTCTTTTTTTATAAGCGAGAAATTGAGTCGCTATTTGACGCTGAAAAGGCTTAAATGTGGCAAAAAGGGATTTTCTCGCTTTTTATCCCTAATTATTCTTGCTTATTTTTTACAAGACGGCTGATATATGGTAGAATAAACTGATAAAAACTTTTGAGGTAGTGAATATGACTGTGAAAATTAATACAAAAGATGGTCAAATTGAGTTATCCGACGATGTGATTGCAACGGTCGTTGGTGGTTCCGCAACAGAAATTTTTGGTGTTGTTGGTATGGCAAGTAAAAGTGCCCTTAAAGATAATTTTCAAGCACTTCTACGCAAGGAAAACTACGCAAAAGGTGTTGTTGTCAAATCAACAGACAGTGGTATTTCAGTAGATGTCTATACCGTGATGTCTTATGGTGTCAAAATTTCTGAAGTATCAAAGAACATTCAAGAACGAGTTAAGTTTAACCTTGAAAACCAATTGGGGCTTTCAGCAGATACGGTGAATGTTTACGTACAAAATATTAAAGTTGCAGGAGAAGATTAGTGTCAAATATTACAACCAGTTTATTCCAAGAGATGGTTCAAGCTGCTAGCACACGTCTTGGAAATCAAGTAGAATATGTAAACTCTCTCAATGTTTTTCCTGTTCCAGACGGGGACACAGGGACAAACATGGGAATGACGATTGAAAATGGTGCCAAAGAAGTTGCAGATAAACCAGCAACTACCGTTGGAGAAGTCGGACAGATTTTATCTAAAGGGCTTTTGATGGGTGCGCGTGGGAACTCTGGCGTTATCACATCACAATTGTTCCGTGGTTTCGGACAAGCGATTAAAGATAAAGAAGAGTTAACTGGTCAAGACCTAGCACACGCCTTCCAATCTGGTGTTGAAGTGGCTTACAAAGCCGTTATGAAACCTGTTGAAGGAACGATTTTGACAGTTTCTCGTGGTGCTGCAACTGCCGCTCTTAAAAAATCTGAAGAAACAGATGATGCGGTTGAAGTTATGCGTGCAGCCGTTGATGGTGCCAAACGCGCCTTGGCTAAAACCCCAGAAATGCTTCCTGTCTTGAAGGAAGTTGGCGTAGTGGATTCTGGTGGTCAAGGTCTTGTCTTTATCTATGAAGGTTTCTTATCAGCTTTAACAGGCGACTACATCGCGTCTGAGGACTTTAAGGCAACACCAGCAACAATGACCGAAATGATTAATGCAGAGCACCACAAGTCTGTTGCAGGACACGTGGCGACTGAAGACATCCAATTTGGTTATTGTACAGAAATCATGGTGGCTCTTAAACAAGGTCCAACTTATGTGAAAGAATTTAACTATGAAGAATTCCAAGCTTATTTGAGTGGCTTGGGAGATTCTCTTCTTGTGGTCAATGACGATGAAATTGTTAAAGTTCACGTTCACACGGAAGACCCAGGTCTTGTCTTGCAAGAAGGGTTGAAATACGGTTCTCTTGTTAAGGTCAAAGTGGATAATATGCGTAACCAACACGATGCCGTTTTAGAAAAAGAAGAACAACAAGTTGCTGCTAAGCAAGAAGAAAAAGACTTTGCTATTGTGGCTGTTGTAGCAGGAGACGGTTTGGCAGAAATCTTCAAATCACAAGGTGTTGACTATGTGATTTCTGGAGGACAAACCATGAACCCATCAACAGAAGACATTGTCAAAGCTATTGATGCGGTTAACGCGAAAAACGTGATTATCTTGCCAAATAACAAAAATATCTTCATGGCGGCACAATCAGCAGCTGAAGTGGCTGAAATTCCAGCAGCTGTTGTTGAAACACGCACAGTGCCACAAGGTTTCACTAGCTTATTAGCCTTTAACCCTGAACAATCTCTAGAGGAAAATGTGGCAGCTATGACTGCTAGCCTTTCAGATGTTGTTAGTGGTAGTGTGACTCTTGCTGTTCGTGACACGTCTATCGATGGTCTTGAAATCCATAAAGACGACAATCTTGGTATGGTTGACGGTAAAATTGTAGTGTCAAATCCAGATATGACAGCTACTTTGAAAGCCACATTTGCTAAAATGATTGATGAAGATAGCGAAATCATTACGATTTATGTCGGTGAAGATGGTAGCCAAGACTTAGCTGAAGAAATGGCTGATTACCTTGAATCAACATACGAAGATATCGAAGTTGAAATTCATGACGGTAAACAACCCGTTTACCCATACTTGATGAGCGTTGAATAAGCTTATTTGATAAATGGATAAAAGGAAGCATTTCGTTGCTTTCTTTTTTT
>NZ_DBPA01000050.1:5874-31554 GCF_002300045.1 Streptococcus sp. UBA632
TCTAAATACCAAAATCTAATAAAAAAGAAAATTTAAAACAAGCAAAATTTTCTGAATATTCTCTTGACTTTATTTTATAAAATGTTAACATGGATTGTAAGATTTAAAGGATTGGAGAAAACAGATGAGAAGTGACATGATTAAGGTAGGTGTGGATAAAGCACCAGCCCGTGGTCTTCTTTATGCAACCGGGCAAGTAAAATCAGCTAAAGATATGCAAAAGCCATTTATTGCCATTTGCAATTCTTACATTGACATTGTTCCTGGGCACGTGCATTTGCGTGAATTGGCAGATGTTGCCAAGGAAGCTATCCGTGAAATGGGTGGTATTCCTTTTGAATTTAACACCATTGGTGTTGATGACGGGATTGCTATGGGGCATATTGGGATGCGCTATAGCCTTCCTTCTCGTGAAATTATCGCGGATGCTGCTGAAACGGTTATCAATGCCCACTGGTTTGATGGTGTTTTCTACATTCCAAACTGTGATAAAATCACGCCAGGTATGATTTTGGCTTCTCTTAGAACCAATGTGCCAGCGGTCTTTTGTTCGGGTGGTCCGATGAAGGGCGGCGTTGATATGACAGGGCATCAAGCGACCTTGTCAAGTTTGTTTGAAGCTGTAGGAACCTATCAAGCTGGCGATATGACCAAAAAAGAATTGGATTATTTGGAGCAAAATGCTTGTCCAACTTGTGGTTCTTGTGCAGGAATGTTTACGGCAAATTCGATGAATTCTCTAATGGAAGTTTT
This sequence comes from Streptococcus sp. UBA632, assembly GCF_002300045.1. NCBI lineage: Bacteria > Bacillati > Bacillota > Bacilli > Lactobacillales > Streptococcaceae > Streptococcus > Streptococcus sp. UBA632. The sequence continues at coordinate 6,628 of NZ_DBPA01000050.1, forward strand.
GGGACTTGCTCTTCCTGGAAATGGAACTGTTTTGGCAGTGTCTGACCAACGTCGTGAATTGGTGCGTCAAGCAGCTAAACATTTGATGGACAATGTTAAAAATAATGTGCGTCCGCGTGATATCGTGACCAAGGAAGCTATTGACGACGCTTTTGCACTGGATATGGCCATGGGGGGCTCAACCAATACCGTTCTTCATACCTTGGCTATTGCGCGTGAAGCAGGTATTGATTACGACTTGAAAGACATCAATGAAATCGCCAAGAAGACACCTTATCTGTCTAAAATTGCCCCATCAAGTGTTTACACCATGCACGATGTGCAAGAAGCAGGTGGTATTTCAGCTATTATTAACCAGTTGATTAAGAAAGGAACGATTAAAGGGGATCGCATCACTGTGACTGGTAAAACCTTAAAAGAAAATGTTGCTGGTGCTGAAATCAAGAACGAGGAAGTCATTCATTCGATTGAAAATCCTATTTCGCCAGTAGGTGGCTTGTCTATCCTTTATGGTAATATTGCTCAAGATGGTGCCGTTATCAAGGTTGGTGGGGTTGATCCATCTGTTAAGACTTTTCGAGGCAAAGCTATTTGTTGTGACTCGCAAGATGAAGCCCTTGAATTGATTGACAATGGCACGGTTAAAAAAGGTCACGTTGTGGTTATTCGCTACGAAGGCCCTCAAGGTGGTCCAGGGATGCCTGAAATGCTGGCGCCAACTTCTAAAATCGTTGGGCGTGGCTTGGGTAAAGATGTCGCCTTGATTACAGATGGTCGCTTTTCTGGAGCTACTCGTGGTATTGCTATTGGACACGTGTCACCAGAGGCAGCAGAAGGTGGAAATATCGCTTTGATTGAAGATGACGATGAGATTAGCATTGATTTGACAAATCGGACCTTGAATTTGTTGGTGGATGATGCAACCTTGGCAGAACGTCGCAAACATTTGAAACCATTTAAATCAAAAATCTCAAGCGGCTGGCTACGTCGCTACACGGCTTTTGCGTCGTCTGCAAACTTTGGTGGTTCTATGATGACCCAAGAAGAATTTGAAGAACGCAAGGCAGAACGTGAGGATTAGTCCCTAAATACGATTATAATATTTTAAAACTTTAGCTTGCTTTTATTTTTTTTAGTGGTATGATAGATACAAGAAGTTGGAATTTTTAGATAATTCAAAATATACTTGAAAAGGAGGTCCTTGTGAAACAGATTAAGTTAACCGAATCCAAAAATGGATCAGAATTATTATTGGAAACCTTAGCTAGTCTGGGGATTGATACCGTCTTTGGTTACCCTGGCGGAGCTGTCTTGCCTCTCTACGATGCCATTTACCAATTTGATGGTGTTCGCCATATTTTAGCCCGTCATGAACAAGGAGCCCTCCACGAAGCGGAAGGTTACGCCAAATCAACGGGGAAAATTGGGGTGGCTATCGTGACCAGCGGACCAGGTGCGACAAATGCCATTACTGGTATTGCTGACGGTATGAGTGATAGCGTGCCAATGCTGGTCTTTACAGGTCAGGTTGCTCGTTCTGGTATTGGAAAAGATGCCTTTCAGGAAGCGGACATTATTGGTATTACGATGCCCATTACCAAATACAATTACCAAATTCGTGATGTGGCGGATATTCCTCGTATTATCACAGAAGCGGTTCACATTGCAACAACTGGTCGTCCAGGTCCTGTTGTGATAGATTTGCCAAAAGATGTTTCAGAAATGAAAACAAGCTTTTACTATGACCCTGAGGTGACCCTTCCAAGTTATCAGCCAACGATTGAACCCAATGCCCTTCAGGTGAAGAAAATTTTAACGCAACTGAAGAAAGCTAAAAAACCTTTGATTGTTGCGGGTGGTGGCGTTAATTATGCCAATGCAGCAGAAGAATTGCAGGCCTTTGCAGAACGCTACAATATTCCCGTAGTGTCAACCTTGCTAAGCCTTGGTGTGATGCCAATTGAACACCCTCTGTCTTTGGGGATGGGAGGAATGCACGGTTCTTATGCTTCCAATATGGCCTTGATGGAATGTGATTTTATGATTAATTTTGGTTGTCGCTTTGCTGACCGTTTGACGGGAAATCCTGACACTTTTGCAGCAGATGCGGTTGTAGCCCATGTGGATATTGACCCCGCTGAAATTGGGAAAGTGGTCAAGACAAAGATTCCGATTGTAGGCGATGCCAAAGCTGCTTTGCAGATTCTTCTTGAGGCAGAACCTGTCAAAACTCGCCACGAAGATTGGACTGATTCAGTTCTTGCCAACAAAGCCAAAGCACCATTTAGTTATAAATTTGACGAAAATATTATCAAACCTCAGCACGCTATCGCAACGATTGGTAAGATTACCAAGGGTGATGCGATTGTGGTTACCGATGTTGGGCAGCATCAGATGTGGGCAGCGCAATTTTACCCATACAAAAATGCACGACAACTCATCACCTCAGGCGGCTTGGGAACGATGGGATTTGGCATTCCAGCAGCTATTGGAGCGAAATTAGCCAATCCAGATAAAGAGGTTATCCTTTTTGTTGGCGACGGTGGTTTCCAAATGACCAACCAAGAATTAGCCTTATTAAATGGTTACGGTGTTCCAATAAAAGTGGTTTTGATGAACAATCATTCGTTGGGAATGGTGCGTCAGTGGCAGGAGTCTTTCTATGACGAACATCGTAGTGAATCGACTTTTGATGACGAGCCAAATTTCCAATTATTGGCTGAAGCTTACGGCGTTAGTCATTACAAATTTACCAATCCAAATACCTTGGAGAATGATTTGACGATTATTACGGAGAATAGGCCGATGTTGATTGAGGTCGCTATTTCAAATCGTGAGCACGTTTATCCGATGGTTCCGTCTGGTAAATCAAATAGTGAGATGTTGGGGGTGACTTTCAATGCGTAGAATGTTGACAGCAAAACTCCAAAATTCAACTGGTGTTCTAAACCGTTTCACTGGTGTTCTTTCACGCCGTCAGGTCAATATCGAATCCATTTCCGTTGGTCCGACAATGGAACCAGATGTATCTCGCATTACGATTATTATTGACGTGGCGAATTTGGAAGAAGTGGAGCAAATCATCAAGCAACTCAATCGTTTGATTGATGTCCTGCGTGTTCGTGATATCACGGATATTCCGCATTTGGAGCGTGAGGTTATTTTGGTGAAATTGACCGCTCCAACGAGCAAACGTGCTGAAATTCTTGCAGTCATTCAGCCGTTTCGAGCGAGTGTGGTCGATGTGGCTCAAAAATCAATCACCATCCAAGTCACAGGCGATGCAGATAAAATCGAAGCTTTGATTCGCGTGATTAAGCCTTATGGCATTCAAAATCTTGCTCGTACTGGTGCAACAGGATTCTCACGGGATTTATCCTAAACAATTAACCAAGTTATCAACAAATGCCTAGGCATTTAGATATAAAAATGAAGAAAGAGAGATAAAACATGGCAGTAACAATGGAATATGAAAAAGACGTAAAAGTAGCAGCACTTGATGGGAAAAAAATTGCCATTATTGGTTACGGTTCACAAGGTCATGCGCATGCGCAAAATTTGCGTGATTCAGGTCGTGATGTGATTATCGGTGTTCGTCCTGGCAAATCATTTGACAAAGCCAAAGAAGACGGGTTTGATACTTATGAAGTAGCAGAAGCAACCAAATTAGCTGATGTTATCATGATTTTGGCACCAGATGAAATCCAAGCAGACCTTTATGCTACAGAAATTGCACCAAACCTTGAAGCTGGAAATGCCCTTGGTTTTGCTCATGGTTTCAACATTCGCTTTGAATACATTAAAGCTCCTGAAACAGTTGACGTCTTTATGTGTGCCCCTAAAGGACCTGGTCACCTTGTTCGTCGTACTTACGTTGAAGGTTTTGGTGTGCCTGCTCTTTATGCCGTTTACCAAGATGCTACTGGTCACGCCAAAGAAATTGCCATGGATTGGGCGAAAGGTGTTGGAGCTGCGCGTGTTGGCTTGCTTGAAACAACCTTTAAAGAAGAAACAGAAGAAGACCTTTTTGGTGAACAAGCTGTTCTTTGCGGTGGCTTAACAGCCTTGATTGAAGCAGGTTTTGAAGTGCTTACAGAAGCAGGCTATGCTCCTGAATTGGCTTACTTTGAAGTTCTTCATGAAATGAAACTTATCGTCGATCTTATCTACGAAGGTGGTTTCAAGAAAATGCGTCAATCAATCTCAAACACTGCTGAATTTGGTGATTACGTATCAGGCCCACGTGTTATCACTAACGAAGTGAAAGAAAACATGAAAGCTGTTCTTGCTGATATCCAATCAGGTAAATTTGCTGAAGAATTTGTCAATGACTACAAATCAGGTCGTCCAAAATTGGAAGCTTACCGTAAAGAAGCTGCGGAACTTGAAATAGAAAAAGTGGGTAGCGAACTTCGTAAAGCCATGCCATTTGTTGGGCAAAATGATGATGACGCGTTCAAAATTTATAACTAATTTTTGAAACGGCTCGCTTTTTAAAAGACCGATGGTTGTCATCGGTTTTTTATCTATGTACTGGATTCCTGAGGGAACGTGAGACATTTGGAAGAATAAGAAGGTAGGATTATGATTGTAGCAAAGGATGTTGTCCGTGCACATACGGTCTTAAAAGATGTTGTGGATCGGACACCACTGGATTTTGACCGTTACCTGTCGGAAAAATACGGTGCAACGGTTTATCTCAAACGTGAGAATATGCAAAAAGTGCGTTCCTTTAAAATTCGTGGGGCTTATTATGCTATCCATGGGTTGTCTGAAGAGGAAAAGCAGCGTGGCGTTGTTTGTGCTTCTGCGGGAAACCATGCCCAAGGGGTTGCGTTTACTTGTCACGAGATGAAAATTCCAGCCACTATTTTTATGCCAGTGACAACGCCTCAACAAAAAATTGGGCAAGTTAAATTTTTTGGTGGTTCTTATGTGACCATCAAATTGGTTGGGGATACCTTTGACGCCTCGGCTCAAGCGGCACAAGAATTCACCAAGGCAGAAGGCATGACCTTTATCGACCCTTTTGACGATGACAATGTGCAAGCAGGTCAAGGAACAGTGGCTTATGAAATTTACGAGCAAGCCCAAGAAGAAGGTGTTGTTTTTGACCAAATTTATGTGCCAGTTGGTGGCGGTGGCTTGATTTCGGGGGTAGCAACCTACATGAAAGATGTGTCACCTGAAATTGAAGTTGTCGGTGTTGAGGCAGCAGGGGCTCGTAGTATGCGGGCTGCATTTGATAAAGGACGTCCTGTCAAATTAGAAGAAATTGATAAATTTGCGGACGGCATTGCTGTGCAAAAAGTTGGGGAAAAGACCTTTGCTGTTGCGCGTAAATATGTGGATAAGTTGGTCGGTGTGGATGAAGGTTTGATTTCAGAAACCTTGATTGATATGTATTCTAAGCAAGGAATTATCGCAGAACCTGCAGGGGCAGCTTCCATTGCGGCTCTTGAAGTCATGAAAGAAGATATCAAAGGCAAGACGATTGTCTGCATCATTTCAGGCGGAAATAACGATATCAATCGTATGCAAGAAATGGAAGAACGTGCCTTGATTTATGACGGCATTAAACATTATTTTGTGGTGAATTTTCCACAGCGTCCAGGAGCTTTGCGTGAATTTGTGAATAACATCTTGGGACCTAATGATGACATCACACGTTTTGAGTACATCAAGCGTGCCAATAAAGGCAGAGGACCTGTTTTGATTGGTATTGCACTGAGCGATAAAAATGATTATAATGCTCTGATTGACCGCCTATCTGTTTTTGACCCGTCTTATATCAATCTGCACGGCAACGAAAGCCTCTATAATTTATTAGTTTGACCCAAAAGTTGCTTCCTTGAGGCAACTTTTTTCTACTTGACTTTTTTTGTGACAATCACATATAATTGTATTAATAAGTAAATACAAAAAAGAACGCCTTTTAAAGCATTCATGGGCAAGCCAGAGTTGGCTTGAAAGGAGAAAAGTATGATTTTTATTATTCTAGGTGTTTTAGTGCTACTTGCCTTGGGAATTGTAGCTAGTATGCTTTATGTGGTGCGTCAGCAGACAGTTGTCATCATCGAGCGGTTTGGAAAATACTACACCACCGCAAGCAGTGGCATTCACATTCGTTTGCCTTTCGGGATTGATAAAATTGCTGCGCGTATCCAGTTGCGCCTGTTACAATCTGAAATCGTTGTGGAAACCAAGACGAAGGATAATGTTTTCGTGACCTTGAATGTGGCAACGCAGTACCGTGTGAGCGAGCAAAATGTCATCGATGCTTACTACAAACTCATGCGTCCCGAGGCACAAATTAAGTCTTACATTGAAGACGCGCTTCGCTCATCAGTACCTAAATTAACCTTGGATGAATTGTTCGAGAAAAAAGATGAAATCGCACTTGAAGTGCAACACCAAGTGGCAGAAGAAATGTCCACTTATGGTTATGTCATTGTCAAAACCTTGATTACCAAAGTTGAGCCCGATGCCGAAGTTAAACAATCAATGAACGAGATTAACGCAGCCCAACGTAAACGTGTTGCCGCTCAAGAATTGGCAGAAGCAGATAAAATTAAAATCGTGACGGCTGCCGAGGCTGAGGCTGAAAAAGACCGCTTGCACGGGGTTGGTATTGCCCAACAACGTAAGGCTATCGTGGATGGCTTGGCAGAATCTATTGCTGAACTAAAAGCCACCAGCGTTGGTATGAATGAAGAACAGATTATGTCTATTTTGCTGACTAATCAGTATTTAGACACTTTAAACACCTTTGCCATCAAGGGAAATCAAACGATTTTCCTTCCAAATCACCCCGAAGGTGTTGAAGACATTCGCGCCCAAATCCTATCTGCTTTAAAAGCAAAATAAACAAAATCCCATCACTTTATTAAGTGATGGGATTTCTAGTTTTAGTATATTATTTTAAGAAACGTTGCAAGAATTCTTTGGTACGTTCTTGCTGTGGGTGTTCGAAGATTTGCTCTGGTGTGCCTTCTTCGGCAATAACACCCTTGTCCATGAAAATCACGCGGTCTGACACATCTCTGGCAAATTCCATTTCGTGTGTCACGATAATCATGGTTAATCCAGATTTAGCAAGGTCTTGCATGGTTTTTAAAACCTCTCCAACCATTTCAGGGTCTAGAGCTGACGTTGGTTCGTCAAAGAGCATGGCTTCTGGATTGACAGACAAAGCACGAGCAATTGCCACACGTTGCTTTTGCCCCCCTGACAATTGTTTGGGTTTGGCTTTCCAATATTGTTCAGTCATGCCTACTTTGGTGAGGTTTTCTTTAGCGATTTTTTCAGCTTCCTCACGAGAACGTTTCAGCACGGTCGTTTGTGCAACGACGGCATTTTCCAAAACGTTGAGGTTTTCAAACAAGTTAAAGGATTGGAACACCATTCCCAATTTTTCACGGTACTCGGTCAAGTTGTAGTCTTTGGCAAGAACATCTTGACCATGAAAAAGGATTTCACCTGCAGTTGGTTCTTCCAAAAGGTTAATAGAGCGAAGGAAGGTTGATTTTCCTGACCCTGATGACCCGATAATCGAAATCACCTCACCTTTATTTACTGAAAGGGAAATGTCTTTTAGCACTTCATTTTGACCGTAAGATTTTTTCAAATGTTTGATTTCAATAATCGCAGATGACATTATCGCACCTCCATAGTTTGGTTTTGGTTAGCACCTGTTGTGTAAGTATCGGCATCAAAACGACGTTCAATGAAACGTAAAATACGTGTGACCGTGAAGGTGAGAACAAAGTAAATGATTGCGATAATGGTAAAGGTTTGGAAATATTGGTAAGTCTGAGTGGCAACGGTATTTCCTGAGAAGTAGAGCTCGACAACAGAGATAACATTCAAGACAGAAGTGTCTTTGATGTTAATGACAAACTCGTTACCTGTGGCTGGTAAGATATTGCGCACAACTTGTGGCAAGACAATCTTACGCATGGTTTGTCCGTGGGTAAATCCAAGTGCTGTTGCCGCTTCAAATTGCCCTTTGTCAACGGCGAAGATACCACCACGAACAATTTCACTCATGTAGGCCCCAGTGTTGATAGAAACGATGACAACGGCTGCTAAAATACGGTCAATTGAGATACCGAAGGCTTGAGCAGTTCCGTAATAAATAACCATAGCTTGTACAATCATCGGCGTACCACGGAAAACTTCGATGTAAACATTAAGTACCCAGCCAAAGAGCGTTTGCAAGGCAGCAAGTACTTTATTGCCAGCTTTAGGTGCTGTACGGTAAACCCCGATAAGTAAACCAATTACAAGACCGACCACAGTACCAATGATTGAAATGAAGAGCGTCACACCAGCACCGCGCAAGAATTGATCCCAGTTATTTTTGAAGATCGTCCAGACTTCAGAAAAGAAGTTGCTATCAGCACTGTCACTAGCTTGTTCAGCAGGTTGTTCGTCAATCATTTTGTCCATCAAGTGAACACGTTCATCTTCAGAAATCCCTGCTAAAATGCTATTAACTTTGGCTAACATCTCAGTATCGTTTTTACGCAAACCAACAGCAATAGCAGTATCAGAAGCAGATGTGGTAAATCCTTTGCCGTCAGCAAAAGCAATCATTTTAAAATCACTATTAGCATTTTCAGCTGAGATAGCGTCTGGTCGTTCTGAAATGTATCCGTCAATGATACCAGATTGCAAGGCTTGACGCATTTGGTTGAAGTCGCCCATAGCCGTTTCTTTAACTGCACCATTGATTTGGTCAATCAGATTGTAAAGGTAAACCCCTTGTTGGGATGTTAATTTGGCACCAGAAAAATCATCTAGCGATGTCGCATTGGCGTAATCACCGCTTTTAGATACGACAATGACAGGACGGCTAGTGTAATAACTATCAGAGAAGGCAATTTCTTTTTTACGTTCCTCAGTTGGACTCATTCCAGCAGCAATCATGTCGATTTTTCCAGAGGTCAAAGCTGGAATTAAACCTGTCCAAGTTGTTTTGACAACGATAAGTTTTTTATCCAATCCCTCTGCAATTTTTTTAGCGATTTGAACGTCATATCCATTAGCATATTGGTTTGTTCCTTCGATAGGAACTGCACCATTTGAGTCATCGTCTTGTGTCCAGTTAAAAGGAGCATAAGCTGCCTCCATTCCGACACGAAGATACTCATCTGCGTGTATATGAGTTATTCCACTAAATAAAAACAAAGTGGCTAGAAAACAACTTAAAAGTAACTTTTTCATTTAAGACTCCTGTCTATTCTTATATCAACATACCATTTTACAGGAAAAGGGTGTTGATTTCAATACAGACTAATGTAAAAATAGCATATTTATACAATAAAATATTATTAGGATGCGTTTTATTCCTTGTTAGTAGATGGGTTGGCATTCTTTGTTTAGGGGTATTCTAAAAAAACGTTCATTTTGATATAATAAAACAGATATTAAATTTAGGAGGACCTATGTTATTCGTTGAGGTGTTAAAAGCAATCTTCTTTGGTATTGTGGAGGGGATTACGGAGTGGCTACCTGTTTCAAGTACAGGGCACTTGATTTTGGTGCAACAATTCATCAATCTTGACCAAAGCCAAAATTTTATGGATATGTTCAATATTGTGATTCAATTGGGCGCTATTTTAGCCGTTATTGTGATTTATTTTGAGCGTTTGAATCCGTTTCAACCTAGTAAAACGGCACGTGAGGTTCGACTCACTTGGCAATTGTGGTTAAAAGTTGCTGTGGCTTGTATTCCTTCTATTGTGATTGCAGTGCCTCTGGATGATTGGTTTGAGGCACATTTCAATTATATGATTCCTATTGCCATTGCATTGATTTTCTACGGGATTGTCTTTATCTGGATTGAAAAGAGAAATGCCAATGTCACTCCAAAGGTTACTGAATTAGCACGCATGTCTTATAAAACAGCCTTTTTGATTGGGTGTTTCCAAGTCTTGAGTATCGTTCCAGGGACCAGCCGTTCAGGGGCAACCATTTTGGGGGCTATCATTTTAGGAACTAGCCGTTCTGTTGCCGCAGACTTTACCTTCTTCCTTGCGATTCCAACCATGTTTGGTTACAGTGGTTTGAAGGCTGTGAAATTCTTCTTAGACGGCAATGTGCTCAGCTCTAGTCAAATCTTAATTTTGTTTGTAGCTAGTGTGACAGCCTTTATAGTCAGCCTTTACTCAATTCGCTTCTTGACAGATTACGTTAAGAAACACGACTTTACCGTCTTTGGTAAATACCGTATCGTTTTGGGAACCATCTTGATTGTTTACAGCTTAGTGAAATTCATGCTATAAGATAAGGTAAGTAGCTCGATTCGAGTTGCTTATTTTTTACTGCCTAGAGCTATTTTTAAAAAGGTAATTAACTTTTTAAAATTGAAAAAGCGCGACTTTTCCTGTATAATATAATGACTACTCGTGCGAGGTAATTTAGTATGGAAATGAAACAGATTAGTGAAACAACACTTAAAATAACGATTAGTATGGAAGATTTGGAAGAACGTGGTATGGAATTGAAAGACTTTTTGATTCCACAAGAAAAGACAGAAGAGTTCTTCTATTCTGTCATGGATGAATTGGATTTGCCAGATACCTTTAAAGATAGCGGTATGATTAGCTTCCGCGTGACTCCAAGAAAAGACCGTATCGATGTCTTTGTGACCAAATCAGAACTCAATAAAGATTTGAATTTTGAAGATTTAGCGGCTTTTGATGACGTGTCAAATATGTCCCCAGAAGAATTTTTCAAGACACTTGAACAAACCATGTTGTCAAAAGGGGATACAGATGCCCATGAAAAACTTGAAAAAGTCGAAGCGATGCTTGAAAATGAAGCAGACGCTGCTATGGCAAGTCAAGAAGAAGCAGAAGCATCTGATGAGGATATCAATCCGTCAGATTATGTGCACTATGTGCTTGATTTTCCAGACTTGAAGTCTGTCGTTGCCTTTGCCAAAGTCATTGATTTTCCAGTTGAAGAGTCTGAACTCTACAAGGACCAAGACAGTTACCACATGACGATTTTGCTTGATTTGCAAAATCAACCGTCTTATTATGCCAATTTGATGTATGCGCGTTTATTGGAATACGCTAACCCAGGGACAAAAACACGTGCATATTTACAAGAACATGGTATTGAGATGCTCTCAACTGCAGCCCTAACAAAATTAAAAATGATTGAGTTGATGTAATATGATACCATTTACAATTGATTACGTTCTTGTCCTGATTGGTGCCTTTTTGCTGTCTTTATTTTTGACGCCGATTGTTCGCTCTATCGCCTTTCGTGTGGGAGCTGTTGACAATCCCAATGCCAGACGCATCAACAAGCTTCCTATGCCAAGTAGCGGTGGTCTAGCCATTTTCCTGTCTTTTTTGGTGTCTGCCTTGATTTTAATGCCAAAGGTGTTAAAAGGCATACCAGGGGCAGTGTCTTATTTTGACTACATTTTACCTGTGGTTATCGCTGCTTTAATCATCACGGCGACAGGTTATATTGACGATATTTTTGAATTAAAACCTCGGACCAAAATGCTGGGTATCATTATTGGTGCGGTCATTGTCTGGGCGTTTACGGACTTTCGTTTTGATAGTTTTAAAATTCCATTTGGCGGGCCGCTGTTAGAGTTTAATTCGGTTGTGACCTTCTTTTTGACGGTCTTTTGGATTATTTCCATTACCAATGCCATGAATCTGATTGATGGGTTGGATGGTTTGGTTAGTGGGGTATCGATTATCAGCCTTGGAACCATGGCTTTGGTGTCCTACTTCTTTTTACCGCAAACGGATTTTTACTTGACCTTGACCATTTTGCTGTTAATTGCTTGTATTGCAGGCTTTTTCCCTTACAATTATCATCCAGCTATTATTTATTTGGGGGATACTGGTGCTCTCTTTATCGGATTTATGATTGGAGTGCTATCACTGCAAGGTCTGAAAAATTCGACGGCAGTATCGGTTATCACACCAGTGATTATCCTTGGGGTGCCAATCTTAGACACAACAGTTGCCATTATTCGACGCAAATTATCTGGTCGTCCTGCCACAGAAGCTGACAAAATGCATTTGCATCACCGCTTGCTAGCAATGGGCTTTACCCATCGTGGTGCGGTTTTGGTGGTCTATGGCATTGCTATTTTGTTCTCTTTGATTGCTTTGGTGCTTAATGTATCAAGTCGTGTCGGTGGCGTGTTATTGATTATCGGTCTGGCCTTTGCCCTCGAAGTCTTTATCGAAGGACTGGAAATTTGGGGTGTTGGTCGTACGCCACTCTTTAATACACTTAAATTTATCGGAAATAGCGACTACCGCCAAGCTGTTATGTTGCAATGGAAGCAACGTCGAAAATAATAAGCGATAAAAAAAGCCTTAAATGGCTTTTTTTGTTATAATGGGTAATAGCCTTATAGAAATGCGGTAATTTTCTGAAAATTATCGCGATATTTGATATTGATGAATGGGAGGAACGTACACATGTCTGTACTCGAAATAAAAGATCTTCATGTTTCTATTGAAGATAAGGAAATTTTAAAAGGTGTCAATTTGACCCTCAAAACAGGTGAGATTGCTGCGATCATGGGACCAAACGGAACAGGGAAATCAACCTTGTCTGCCGCTATTATGGGAAATCCCAACTACGAAGTGACTCAAGGTGAAATCTTGCTAGATGGCGAAAACATCCTTGAATTGGAAGTGGATGAGCGCGCTCGCCTCGGGCTTTTCCTTGCCATGCAATACCCATCTGAAATTCCTGGTATTACCAATGCCGAATTTATCCGTGCAGCTATGAATGCTGGAAAAGAAGATGAAGACAAGATTTCAGTGATGGACTTTATCACAAAATTAGATGAAAAAATGGCTTTTCTTGGTATGAAAGAAGAAATGGCAGAGCGTTACCTCAACGAAGGCTTCTCAGGTGGTGAGAAAAAACGCAATGAAATCCTCCAATTGTTGATGCTTGAACCGAAATTTGCCCTTCTTGACGAAATCGACTCAGGCCTTGATATTGATGCTCTTAAAATTGTTTCAAAAGGGGTTAATGCCATGCGTGGTGATGACTTTGGTGCCATGATTATCACTCACTACCAACGACTTTTGAACTACATTACACCAGATGTTGTGCATATCATGATGGATGGACGCGTTGTACTATCAGGCGGTGCGGAACTTGCTGCTCGTCTTGAAAAAGAAGGTTACGCTAAAATCGCCGAAGAACTTGGTTTGACCTACGAGGAAGAAGTGTAATGAATGATGTCAAAACCTACTAATTTCAGTAGGTTCTACTCGCGTAAATTAGGATAAAAAGGAGTAAACATCAACTTATGACAAAAGAAGCTATTCTTAATTTCTCACTAAGCAAGGCAGAACCCATATGGCTACAAGATAGCCGTTTGGCTGCTTTTAATAGCATCAAACACCTAGATTTACCTGAAATTAATCGTGTCAAATTTCATCGTTGGAATCTAGGTGACGGGACCCTTTCAGAAGACCAAGCTATGGCAAATGTGCCTGATTTTACAGCACTTGGGGACAATCCAAAACTTGTTCAAGTAGGGACACAAACTGTTTTTGAACAATTACCTACACATTTGATTGACCAAGGTGTGATTTTCACGGATTTCTACGCTGCCTTAGAAGAAATTCCTGATATTATTGAAAAATACTTTTGTAAGGCGCGTGGAGCCAAGGAAGACAAATTAGCAGCCTACCACATGGCTTATTTTAACAGTGCGGCAGTGCTTTACGTTCCCGATAATGTTGAAATTGACGAGCCTATTGAAGCTTTGTTTTACCAAGACAAAGCAAGTGCGGTGCCATTTAACAAACATGTGCTCATCATCGCTGGACGCAATAGTCGCGTGAATTACTTAGAGCATTTTGAAACAATTGGTGAAGGAGATGCCAAAGCTACCGCTAATATTGGTGTTGAATTGATTGCCCTCGATGGTAGTCAGGTGAAATATTCGGCTATTGACCGTCTTGGTGATAACGTAACGACTTATATTAGCCGTCGTGCCCGTCATGGCAAAGATGCTAGTGTGGATTGGGCGCTAGGTGTCATGAACGAAGGTAATGTGATTGCTGACTTTGACTCTGATTTGTATGGAGATGGTAGCCATGCTAATCTGAAAGTCGTCGCTGCCTCATCAGGACGCCAAGTGCAAGGTGTGGATACTCGAGTGACAAACTACGGTTGCAATTCTATTGGTCACATTTTGCAACATGGGGTTATTTTAGAACGTGCGACCCTTACCTTTAATGGTATTGGACATATTGTTCATGGGGCTAAAGGGGCGGATGCTCAGCAAGAAAGCCGTGTCTTGATGCTTTCAGATAAGGCACGTTCAGATGCCAACCCGATTCTTTTGATTGATGAAAATGATGTCACGGCTGGTCACGCTGCCTCTATCGGGCAAGTGGACCCAGAAGATATGTATTATTTGATGAGCCGTGGTTTGGATAAGGATACAGCAGAACGCTTGGTTATTCGTGGTTTCTTGGGCGCTGTTATCACAGAAATTCCAGTCAAAGAAGTACATGACGAAATGATTGACGTCTTAGATAAAAAATTGGAGAATCGTTAAAATGACTGCATTTGATGCTCTCAAAATTTATCAAGACTTTCCTATTCTCGACCAAGTGGTCAATGATGAACCTTTAGTTTATCTTGACAATGCTGCGACCACACAGAAACCACAGGCTGTTCTTGATGTTCTTAACGATTATTACCACACGACGAATGCTAATGTTCACCGAGGAGTGCATACACTTGCTGAGCGTGCCACCTCTCTTTACGAAATCAGTCGTGAAAGAGTCCGCCAATTTATCCATGCCAAATCGACCAAGGAAGTTCTCTTTACGCGAGGTACCACAACAGGGTTAAACTGGGTGGCTCGTTTTGCAGAAGAAGTGTTACAAGCAGATGATGAAGTTTTGATTTCCATTATGGAACACCACTCAAACCTCATTCCTTGGCAAGAAGCGTGCCGTAAAACAGGGGCAAAACTCGTGTATGTTTACCTCAAAGACGGCCAGCTTGATATGGCAGATTTCCGAGCAAAACTCAATGCCAAGACAAAATTTGTCAGCATTGCCCATGTGTCTAATGTGTTAGGCTCTGTGCAATCCGTTAAAGAAATGGCAGAGCTGGCTCATCAAGTTGAGGCCTATATGGTAGTTGACGGTGCCCAATCAACCCCTCACATGGCTATTGACGTTCAGGATTTAGATTGCGATTTCTTTGCTTTTTCTGGCCATAAAATGCTAGGTCCAACAGGTATTGGCGTGCTTTATGGCAAAGAAGAACTCCTAAATCGCATGTCCCCTGTCGAATTTGGCGGTGAAATGATTGATTTTGTCTATGAACAAGAAGCAACGTGGAAAGAATTGCCATGGAAATTTGAAGCAGGAACCCCTAATATTTCAGGAGCTATTGCCCTAGGTGCTGCGGTTGATTACTTGACCAATATCGGAATGGACGCCGTTCATGCTCATGAGCAAGAATTGGTTAACTATGTCCTTCCAAAATTGCAAGCCATTGATGGTGTGACGGTTTATGGGCCACAAGACCCTAGCCAGCACATGGGAGTGATTGCCTTCAATGTAGAAGGTTTGCATCCGCATGATGTGGCAACGGCCTTGGATTGTGAAGGGGTTGCTGTTCGTGCTGGTCACCACTGTGCCCAACCACTGCTTACTCATTTAGGTATTCCATCAACTGTTCGTGCAAGTTTTTACATATATAATACCAAGGAAGATTGTGACCGTTTGGTGGAAGCCTTGGTCAAGACAAAGGAGTTTTTCAATGGCACTTTCTAAATTAGATAGTCTCTACATGGCGGTTGTGGCGGACCATTCTAAAAATCCCCACCACCATGGCAAACTCGATGATACCACACCTGTTCATTTGAATAATCCAACCTGTGGAGATGTCATCTCACTTTCTGTTAAATTCGATGGTGACCGTATTGCTGATATTGCTTTTGATGGCGACGGTTGCACCATTTCAACAGCCTCATCAAGCATGATGACTGATGCAGTGATTGGCAAAACCAAGGAAGAAGCCTTGGTTTTAGCTGAGATTTTTTCAGAAATGGTCCAAGGACAAAGCTCTGCAGAACAAAAAAAATTAGGTGACGCAGCCTTTTTGGCAGGCGTGTCTAAATTCCCTCAACGAATCAAATGTTCAACACTTGCATGGAATGCGCTCAAAAAAGCGATTGCAATGGATGATAATGACGATAGAGAAGGTGATTAAATGTCTGAAAACAATGAAAAAGTAACACCAAAACCAATTGATCTTGGGGAATATCAATTTGGTTTTCACGATGATGTCACGCCTGTCTTTTCTACGGGAAAAGGAATCAGCGAAGAGGTTGTTCGTGAAATGTCAGCGGAAAAAGGCGAACCTGAATGGATGCTCGATTTCCGTTTGAAATCCCTAAAAATATTTAATGAAATGCCTATGCAAACGTGGGGCCCTGATTTGTCAGATATCAATTTTGACGACATTACCTATTATCAAAAAGCGTCTGACAAACCTGCCCGTTCATGGGACGACGTTCCAGATAAAATCAAAGAAACCTTTGAACGAATTGGTATCCCTGAAGCAGAACGTGCGTATTTGGCTGGTGCTTCAGCCCAATACGAATCAGAAGTTGTTTACCACAACATGAAAGAAGAGTATGACAAGCTAGGTATTATTTTCACAGATACGGATTCTGCTTTGAAAGAATACCCTGACCTCTTTAAAAAATACTTTTCAAAATTAGTTCCGCCAACAGATAATAAATTGGCTGCTTTAAACTCAGCCTTTTGGTCTGGAGGAACTTTTATCTACGTACCAAAAGGGGTTAAAGTGGATATCCCGCTTCAAACCTATTTCCGTATCAATAATGAAGCGATGGGGCAATTTGAACGCACGCTGATTATCGTAGATGAAGGAGCAAGTGTTCATTACGTGGAAGGCTGTACGGCTCCTAACTATTCATCTGCCAGCTTGCACGCTGCTATTGTTGAGATTTTTGCTCTCGAGGGCAGCTATATGCGCTATTCAACCATCCAAAACTGGTCAGATAACGTTTATAACTTGGTAACGAAACGTGCTACCGCGAAAAAGAATGCTACGGTTGAATGGATTGACGGAAACCTTGGTGCCAAAACAACCATGAAGTATCCATCTGTTTACCTTGACGGTGAGGGAGCGCGCGGTACTATGTTATCGATCGCCTTTGCTAATCAGGGGCAACACCAAGATACAGGTGCAAAAATGATTCACAATGCCCCACACACGTCATCATCTATCGTGTCAAAATCAATCGCAAAAGGTGGTGGAAAAGTGGATTATCGTGGACAAGTAACCTTCAACAAAGAGTCTAAGAAATCGGTCAGCCACATCGAATGTGACACCATTATCATGGATGATTTGTCACGTTCAGATACTATTCCGTTTAACGAAATCCACAATTCACAAGTCGCTTTGGAACATGAAGCTAAAGTCTCTAAGATTTCAGAAGAACAATTGTACTACCTCATGAGTCGTGGCCTTTCTGAACAAGAAGCGACAGAGATGATTGTTATGGGATTTGTTGAACCATTCACCAAAGAATTACCAATGGAATATGCCGTTGAATTGAACCGTTTAATCAGTTATGAAATGGAAGGTTCTGTTGGATAATAGAGAACGCCACACAAATAGGGCTTACCTTGTTATAAGGTAAGCCCTATTTTTTTACTTGAAAAGGTCTTATTATTAGAGTTTTTCGTTGACGAAAGTCACAAAATGGTTCCACCAAACTCTTAGGAAGAAACTTCTTTCCACGTTGGTTTTTGCGACGGCTGTCACACTAGGCTCTGACTCTAAATAGCCTGTTCCGACAATCTGCTTGTCATCGTAGCTAAAGGTTCCAACTTTTTGACCTTGGAGAATTGGAGCTTCGTAGCCATTTTCCTCCGTTTTAAAAGTTGCACTTGGTTCAGTATTGATACGGCAAGCCACTTTCAAATCTTTTTCAGCGACTGCTGTGACTGATTTTTCCTTACCGTCTTTGACAAGAGCCCTGCTCTTTTGGTAACTATCACCTGATTTAATCAATGTTTTCATCTCGAAATTGGCTTTAACATAATCCAACAAATCATTTGTTGCCTCAAAACGAGCATAGGTATTGTTTTCCCAGTCGTCTGCATTTAAAATGACGGAAATCACACGCATGCCATTTTCAACAGAAGTAGCCACAAAAGACGCACCAGCTAATTCGGTTGTTCCTGTTTTCAAGCCATCCACGCCATCGCGTTCATAAGGCATCCCTTTTAACATATAATTGTAGGTATGGATGGTTGTCCCATCAAAATCAGCTGTCGCTTGATTGGTAATTTTCAAAATATCAGGGTATTCGTTGATAAGGTGTTGAGCAATGATAGCCACATCTCTAGCGCTCATCATATTTTCATCTGAACTGCTAGAACCAGGGTAAATATTGTCGCCCAAGTAACTGTTGTTTAGACCAGAAGCGTTGACTAACGTTGCATCTGTAATGCCCCATTCCTTTAGTTGTTCCTTCATCATATCCACAAAATGGCTTTCGCTTCCACCAATTTGCTCCGCAAGTGCAATAGCGGCACTATTGGCGCTGGCAACCATGGCAGCATTAACCAATTGTTCAACAGTGTATTCTCGAGCTTCCATGGGCACATTGCTGGCGTCCGAATTCGCCGTTAACTGATACGCATAATCTGAAATGGGAACACGCGTATCCCAAGACAAATTGCCCTCATTAATCTCTTTGTAAACCATGTAAACCGTTAAAATTTTTGTAATTGATGCAATACCTGCGGGCGTAGTTGCATCTTTTTCGTATAAGACCTTTCCTGTCGTTGCTTCCACAGCAATCGCGTGCTTGGCAGGAATGTCAAAATCATCGGCAGAAACTTTAATGGTAAAGAAAGCCATCAAAATGGCCAAACAAGCAATGAACTTCTTCATCAATTCCATCCTTTGTCTATTAAAATAATTAGGTATCTACCATTATATCACAGTTTGCATGGGAGATAATCTGACAAAAAATTCTGACAAAAGTATTCTCTTTAAGATAAATTTATGTTATAATCTTATTTGTCAAATAATATAATTTTTAGAGAACAACTAGGAGGAGCGTCACATGTCACTAAATAGTAAAGCATGGAAACGCATTAGCTTAGGAGCTGTAACCCTTGTTTCTGCAGCTGTTTTGACAGCTTGTGGTGGGGGCAGCTCGACAACGTCTTCATCGAAAGATGAAATTAATTGGTACTTACCAACTGAAATTAGCACTTTAGATATTTCAAAAGTAACGGATAGTTATTCATCTATTGCTATTGGTAACTCAGGAAGTAACTTGCTTCGTCGCGATAAAAATGGTGATTTGCAACCAGATTTAGCAGCGAAAGATATCGAAGTTTCAGATGATGGTCTTACTTACACAGCCACTTTGCGTGACAACCTTAAATGGTCAGACGGAAGTGACTTGACAGCTGAAGATTTCGTTTACACATGGCAACGTATCGTTGATCCAAAAACAGCTTCAGAATATGCTTACTTAGTTTCAGATGCCCACGTTTTGAACGCCGAAGAGGTTATCAACGGAACAAAGAGTGTTGATGAACTTGGTGTCAAAGCAGATGGTAATAAAGTCATCTTTACTTTGTCAAGCCCATCACCACAATTCATGAGCTTGTTGTCATTCACAAACTTCATGCCACAAAGTAAAGCTTTCGTGGAAAAAACAGGCGATGACTACGGAACAAGTTCAGACAAAGCCCTTTATTCTGGTCCGTACACTGTAAAAGATTGGAACGGAACAAACGGTACATTTACATTAGTTAAAAATAACTACTACTGGGATGCCAAAGATGTTAAGAATGAAAAAGTTAACATCCAAACCATCAAAAAACCAGATACAGCTGTTCAAATGTACAAAGACGGTCAATTGGATACCGCAAGCATTTCTGGTACAGAAGCTATCTACAATGCCAACAAGAGCAATAAAGATGTTGTAGATGTTCCTGAAGCAACAACAGCTTACTTGGTTTACAACCAATCAGGTTCTGTTAAAGCATTGACAAATACAAAAATTCGTCAAGCCCTTAACTTAGCAACTGACCGTGAAGGAATCGTTAAAGCAGCGATTGATACAGGTTCTAAACCAGCAACTGCTTTGGTACCTTACGGACTTGAAAAATTACCTGACGGTACAGATTTGACAAATTACGTTGCTCCAGGATACAGCTACAATGAAAAAGAAGCTGCAAAACTCTTCAAAGAAGGTTTAGCTGAACTTGGAACAGACTCATTGACCTTGACGGTTACCTCAGATGCAGATAGCCCAGTTGCGAAAGCTTCTGTTGACTACCTCAAACAAACTTGGGAAGATGCTCTTCCAGGATTAACTGTTGAAGAAAAATTTGTCACATTCAAACAACGTTTGCAAGATTCTAGGAACCAAAACTTTGATGTTGTTATGAATGTTTGGGGCGGTGACTACCCAGAAGGTTCAACATTCTATAGTCTATTTACAAGCAATTCATCTTACAACTACGGTAAGATGTCAAGTCCAGAGTATGATGCGGCTTACGAAAAAGCTGTGACAACAGATGCTCTAGACCCAGCGGCAGCTGCTGAAGATTATAAAGAAGCAGAAAAAATTCTTTATGAAAATGCAGACTACAACCCAATCTACTTCCGTAGCACAGAATCACTTCAAAATCCTTCATTAAAAGGACTTGTTCGTAATTCAACAGGGTTGCAAGTTGATTTCACCTATGCCTATAAAGAATAATCTTTAAGCAGCATTCACTAATGGGCAAGAATTGGATATGACCAATTCTTGCTTTTGTTGACAGGAAAGGTCTTATCCTGCCAACAAAAGCAATAAAGAGAAGGAAATATTATGATAAAATACATTCTTAAACGTGTTGCGATTCTACTTGTAACACTTTGGGTCGTGGTTACCCTGTCGTTTTTCCTCATGCAAGTTATGCCTGGGACTCCTTATAACAATCCAAAACTAACAGATGAAATGATTGCTATGATGAACAAGCAATATGGCTTGGATAAACCTGTTTGGCAACAATATCTTACTTACCTTTGGAATGTTATTCATGGTGATTTTGGAACAAGTTACCAATCAATCAACCAACCAGTATCACGTTTGATTTCACAACGCTTGGGCGTTTCTGTACAATTGGGTGTGCAAGCTCTTATCATTGGTTTGGTTTCAGGTATTTTAGTCGGTGCTGCTTCAGCCCGTAACAAAAATAACTGGATTGATGGTGTGCTTAGTGTTATCTCCACATTAGGTATCTCAGTACCATCTTTCATTACAGGTCTATTCTTGTTGGTATTGTTCGGATTTAAATGGAATCTATTCCCATTAGCTGGTTGGGGTACGTTTGCTCAAACTGTCCTCCCATCAGTTGCCTTAGCTATTCCAGTTTTTGCTCAAGTGACACGATTCTTTAGGGGTCAAATGATTGAAACATTGAGTTCAGATTACATCCAATTAGCTATTGCTAAAGGTTTGACAAGACGTCAAGTCACACGCAAACACGCTTACCGTAACTCAATGATTCCTGTCTTAACGTTAGTAGGACCAATGGCTGCTAACCTTCTAACAGGTTCTGCCTTGATTGAACAAATTTTCTCAATTCCAGGAATTGGACAACAATTTGTAACGTCTATCCCTGCTAAAGATTATCCTGTTATCATGGGAACAACTATTGTTTATGCAATGATGTTGATGGTAGCTATTTTGATCACAGATATTGCAACAAGTATAGTTGATCCACGTGTACGCTTGCAATAAGGAGAAAAAGATGGCAGAAAAAAATAGAGAATTTAAACTTGTTGGCATCGGTTCAGCAAATATGCAAGAAAAAATTGAGAAGCCTGCTCTTTCTTTTATGCAAGATGCATGGCGTCGTCTCAAGAAAAATAAATTAGCCGTTATTTCAATGTGGTTCTTAGCTTTCTTGATCGTTTTCTCAATTGCTTCAGTTGCTTTTGTAACCCGTGATGAAGCCAACGCCTTTAATACAAAGGAAGTGACGACTTACCGTAACCTTCCACCGAAATTAAGTGGTGATCTTCCATTCTGGAATGGTACCATTACTTATTCTGGAAACACAGAACCAACTAATGTTTATAAAGAACAAGGGGTTCCTGAAGGAACAAAATTCATCTTAGGTACAGATAACCTAGGTCGTAGCCTTGCCAAACGTATCATCGTTGGGGTACGTATTTCCCTTCTTATTGCGATTGTTGCGACATTGATTGACCTTTTAATCGGGGTAACCTATGGTCTGATTTCAGGTTACGTTGGTGGACGCGTCGATATGGTCATGCAACGTATTATCGAGGTTGTTTCATCAATTCCTAACTTGGTTATCGTTACCATGCTTGGTCTTTTGCTAGGAAATGGTATTACTTCAATTATCATTTCAATTGCCATCGTTGGATGGACTTCAATGGCGCGTCAAGTGCGTAACTTGACCTTATCTTACCGTGAACAAGAGTTTGTTTTGGCAGCTCGTTCGCTTGGTGAAAGTGCACCAAAAATTGCCTTTAAACATATCCTTCCAAATATTTCAGGGATTATTATCGTTCAAATCATGATGACCGTTCCAAGTGCCATCATGTATGAAGCAGTCCTTTCTGCGATTAACCTAGGGGTAAAACCACCAACGGCTTCACTAGGTTCATTGATTACGGATGCTCAAGAATACTTACAATACTATCCATATCAAGTAATACTACCTTCAATGGCCTTGGTATTGATTTCACTTGCCTTTATTTTATTGGGTGATGGTCTTCGTGATGCATTTGATCCAAAATCTGGTGATCGTTAGGAGGAAAAAGATGAGTGAAGAAACAATTTTACAAGTTAAAAACCTCCGAGTAGATTTTCACACCTATGCTGGAGAAATTAAAGCGATTCGCGATGTCAATTTTGACCTTAAAAAAGGGGAAACCCTTGCTATCGTAGGTGAATCAGGTTCAGGTAAATCTGTAACAACTAAAACATTGATGGGCTTGTCAGCTCCTAATGCGAACATTACAGGTGCTATTGACTTTATGGGCAAAAAATTGCTTGACCTTAAAGAAGACGAATGGACTAAAGTTCGTGGGAATGAAATTGCCATGATCTTCCAAGATCCAATGACCAGTCTTGACCCAACTATGCGAATTGGTCAACAAATCGCTGAACCAATTATGATTCACGAAAAAGTATCAAAACAAGAAGCTCTCAAACGTGCTTTGGAATTGATGAAAAGTGTAGGTATTCCAAAAGCTGAAGAACATATCAATGATTACCCACACCAATGGTCAGGGGGAATGCGTCAACGTGCCGTTATCGCTATTGCCCTAGCAGCCAACCCAGATGTTTTGATTGCCGACGAACCAACAACAGCCCTAGACGTAACGATCCAAGCCCAAATTTTGAGCTTGATGAAGAAAATTCAAAAAGAACGTAATTCATCAATTGTCTTTATTACCCACGACTTAGGTGTTGTTGCTGGTATGGCTGATCGTGTTGCTGTTATGTATGCTGGTAAAATCATTGAGTATGGAACAGTAGATGAAGTTTTCTACAATCCACAACACCCATACACTTGGGGATTGTTGAATTCTATGCCAACAACAGACACAGAAGCAGGTAGCCTTCAATCTATTCCTGGAACACCACCAGATCTTCTTAATCCTCCAAAAGGGGATGCCTTTGCACCACGTAATGAATTTGCTTTAGATATTGATTACGAAGAAGAACCACCACTCTTTAAAGTGAGTGATACGCATTACGCTGCAACATGGCTATTAGATGAACGCTCGCCTAAAGTAGAACCACCATTGCCAATTCAAAAACGTTGGGCGAAATGGAAAGAGCTTGAAGGGAGAAAAGCTTAATGACTGAAAACAAAAAAAAGCTTGTCGAGCTTAAAAATGTGTCATTGTCATTTAACGAAGGAAAAAGGAACGAAGTAAAAGCGATCGACAATATCAGTTTTGATATTTATGAAGGTGAAGTCTTTGGTCTTGTGGGTGAATCAGGATCAGGGAAAACCACCGTTGGTCGTGCTATCCTAAAATTATATGATATCAGTAAAGGTGAGATTGACTTTGACGGTGAAACCATTTCTCATCTAAAAGGAAAAGAATTACACGAATTCCGTAAAAATGTTCAAATGATCTTCCAAGATCCTCAAGCCAGCTTGAACGGACGTATGAAAATCCGTGATATTGTTGCAGAAGGACTTGATGTACATAAATTGGTTAAAACGAAAGAAGAGCGTGACCAAAGAGTTCAAGAATTGCTTGCCTTGGTTGGTTTGAATAAAGACCACTTAACACGTTACCCACACGAGTTTTCAGGTGGTCAACGTCAACGTATCGGTATTGCACGCGCATTGGCCGTACAACCTAAATTTATCATCGCTGACGAGCCAATTTCAGCTTTGGACGTATCAATTCAGGCACAGGTTGTTAACCTAATGCAAAAACTTCAAAGAGAACAAGGCTTAACCTACCTTTTCATTGCCCATGACCTCTCAATGGTGAAATACATCTCTGACCGTATTGGGGTTATGCACTGGGGTAAAATGCTTGAAATAGGGACATCTGACGACGTTTATAACCACCCTATCCATCCATATACTAAGAGCCTATTAAGTGCTATTCCTGAGCCAGATCCAGAGTCAGAACGCACTCGTGTTCACACTGAGTACGATCCAAGTCAGGAATTGGACGGACAAGAACGTCAAATGCACGAAATCACTCCAGGACATTTTGTCCTTTCAACACCAGAAGAAGCCGAAGAGTACCGCAAAATGCATCAATAAACTCTTTGCTATATCAGAACAGTAGTCAAATACGACTACTGTTTTTTGTGTATTAAGAAAAAAA
>NZ_DBPA01000037.1:0-26575 GCF_002300045.1 Streptococcus sp. UBA632
GGGAAAAAGATTTTAAGGAGGAGCATATGAAGAAAAGCTTTATTCATCAACAGCAGGAGATTTCTTTTGTCAAGAATACATTCACTCAGTACTTGATCGATAAACTTGGCATTGTTGAAGTGCAAGGACCTATTCTTAGCCAGGTCGGGGATGGAATGCAAGATAATTTGAATGGTATTGAAAATCCCGTATCTGTCCATGTGAAAGAAATCACTGATGCTGAGTACGAAGTGGTTCATTCATTAGCGAAGTGGAAACGTCATACCTTAGCACGCTTTGGCTTCAATGAAGGGGAAGGGCTTTTTGTTCATATGAAAGCTCTAAGACCAGACGAAGACGAACTGGACCCTATTCATTCGATTTATGTGGACCAATGGGACTGGGAAAAAGTCATCCCAAATGGACGCCGTGACATTGATTATTTGAAAGAAACGGTGGAGCAAGTCTATAAAGCCATTCGATTGACAGAATTAGCCGTTGAAGTACGCTTTGATATTGAAGCGGTTTTGCCAAAAACCATTACGTTTATCCACACAGAAGAATTGGTGGAGCGTTACCCTGATTTAACACCAAAAGAGCGTGAAAATGCTGCCGCTAAAGAATACGGTGCGATTTTCCTTATTGGTATCGGGGGTGTTTTACCAGACGGAAAACCTCATGACGGTCGTGCCCCAGACTACGATGACTGGACTTCTGAATCAGAAAATGGTTACCACGGTTTGAATGGGGATATCATTGTTTGGAATGAAACCATGAACTCTGCCTTGGAATTGTCATCAATGGGTATTCGTGTGGACGAAGAAGCCCTAAAACGCCAAGTCAAAATTACTGGTGACGAAGACCGCTTAGAATTAGAGTGGCACCGCGCCCTCTTAAACGGTCTATTCCCACTCACTATCGGTGGTGGTATCGGACAATCACGCCTAGCAATGTTCTTGCTCCGTAAAAAACACATTGGAGAAGTCCAATCAAGTGTATGGCCAAAAGAAGTGCGTAATACCTACGAAAACATTCTCTAACAGGAAGAATAAGATGCAAACAAAAAAGTTGTTAGAAAATCTTCTAACAACTTTTTATGTTATTCACGTTGGCATTTCGTTAAGCCTCGAGCTTCTGCGTCAGATAGAGTAACTTGTGTGGTGCTTTTAGCATTATTTAAACCAGGACAACCAGGGCTGAAGTGGTAATGTTTTCCAGTTCGAGTGATATAAACTTGTGTGGTATCATCTTGTTGGGCAGTAGGAGCCTGAGCTTGTGCTTGAGCTTGGGCCTGCGCTTGTTGTTCGGTTAATTCTTTTGTAGAAATGGCATTTTCAACAAGGGTGATACGATTTTGTAGGCTTGCTTTTGTGCCCTTGTCGTTAACCAAGTTGGTTTTATCAGTGGCATTTGCAATATTGTCGCGACTTTGATTGTCTTCTAAGTATTTGACCGCATCATCGGCTTCTGTGATGAGAATGGCCTGTTCTACCAAATTCGTGCGGTTGTTAAGGTCAGCTTTTGTTTCCTCGTCAGATACCAAATTCACTTGATTTCTTGCAGCTTGCAAGTTATCGCGATTGTGGTTATCTTCTAAGTTTTTAACGGCTGTCTTAGCTTCTTCATTGACGATGTTTTGTTCGACAAGATCAATGCGTTGGTTTAAGGCTTCTTTCTGAGTTGAATCAGGAAGATTATCAACGGTTGCTTTAGCGTATGCTAAATTGCTTCTGGTTTGGTCATCTTCTAGTTGTTTAACTGTTTTTTTAGCTCGGTTAAGTTTCTTGTTTTTAGTTGATTTCTTTATTTTTGTTTTAGTGCTGGCTTTTGTTGTTGATGTGTGACTATCTGCCAAGACAATTGCTGTATTGTCACTTGATGATGGCAAAAATCCTTGATCTGGAGTCATTCCCATAAGGGCAGCTGCCATGAAGAGCACGGCAAGTTTGACCGTCTTTTTCATGTATCATTCCTCCAAAAATAATATTCTTCTCATCAGATCATATCAATCCTAAAAAATTGTGTCAATGGCGTTTAGAGTTTATCGTTTTTTAAGGCAATTGCCCTGTTTTTTGCTATAATAGGTGTCATGAGAGTTGTAGCAGGAACATTTGGAGGGCGTCCTTTAAAGACGCTAGATGGAAAAATCACGCGCCCAACGACGGACAAGGTCAAGGGAGCCATTTTTAATATGATTGGTCCTTACTTTGATGGAGGACGGGTCTTGGATTTGTTTTCGGGAAGTGGCAGTCTAGCTATTGAGGCTATTTCGCGCGGTATGGACGAGGCGGTCTTGGTGGAACGCAACCGTCAAGCGCAGGCTATTATTACGGAAAATATCAAGATGACCAAGGCCCAAAACCAGTTTCATTTGTTGAAAATGGATGCCAATAAAGCAATTGGTGTGCTCAAAGGTCCGTTTGATTTGGTGCTTTTAGACCCGCCTTATGCCAAGGAAGAGATTATCAAAAACATCACGGATTTGGAGGATGCTGGGCTTTTGTCTGAGGAGGTCATGATTGTCTGTGAGTCCGATAAGGCGGTGGATTTGCCTGAGGAGATTTCTCATTTTGGTATTTGGAAGCAAAAGACCTACGGTATTAGCAAGGTCACGGTTTACGTGAGATAAGAGCTATTGGAAAGGAAAGCATATGGCTAAAATTGGTTTAATGATGGGTTCTTTTGACCCTGTGACAAATGGGCATTTGGATATCATTGCGCGTGCAAGTCGCTTGTTTGATAAGCTGTATGTGGGCATTTTTTACAATCGTGATAAAAAAGGCTTTTTTAGCGTGGAAGAACGCAAGCAAATGCTGGAAGAAGCTTTGGCGGCTTTTCCCAATGTGACGGTGATTATGGCGCACGATTCCTTGGCGGTAGCTATTGCCAAGCGTTTGGGTGTTGGCTACTTGGTGCGTGGTATTCGAAATGCTAAAGATTTGGAATACGAGGCAGATTTGGCCTTTTACAATCACCATTTGGCAGCAGAGATTGAGAGTGTCTTTTTGCTGACAGCGCCTCAGTGGCAACACATTTCGTCGAGCCGCATTCGTGAATTGATTGCTTTTCAAGCAGATATTGCTGATTTTGTGCCAAAAAGTGTGATGACAAAAGTGGAGGAAATTAATGACAAAAAACAATGGCTTTAAGAAGACACTCGGCAAAGTCGGTCATTTTTTGAAGCGTTTTAAGTGGTGGATTGTAGGTGTTGTGGGAGTTCTTTTTCTCCTGTTTAGCCTCTTTTACCCGCTGAATTACTATATCGAAATGCCTGGTGGTGCCTATGATGTGCGCAGTGTTCTGACGGTTAATAATAAAGAGGATGACGAAGAAGGGTCTTACAATTTTGTAGCGGTATCGGTCAGTCAGGCGACCTTGGCCCAGCTGGTTTATGCTTGGTTGACCCCGCATACCGAGATTTCCACAGCTAAGGAAACCACAGGTGGTTACAGTAATGAGGATTACCTGCGTATCAATGATTATTATATGCAGACCTCACAAAATACAGCTACTTATGAAGCACTGACTTTGGCTGGCCAACCTGTTACTCTTGATTATGAAGGGGTTTATGTCCTAAACGTCAGCGATAATTCAACCTTCAAGGGCATTTTAAACATCGCCGATACTGTAACTGGCATTAACGGTCAGACCTTTAACAGTTCGGCAGAGCTGATGGCTTATGTGGCTGATTTGGATTTGGGTTCTGAAGTAACGGTTCAATACACTTCAGACGGCAAGGCCAAAGAAGCAACGGGTAAAATCATTGAATTGTCAAATGGTAAAAATGGAATTGGTATTGGTTTGGTGGACCATACCAAAGTATCGTCAGACATTCCTGTTGACTTTCACACCAGTGGTGTCGGCGGTCCAAGTGCTGGTTTGATGTTCACCCTTGATATTTACGACCAATTGACCCAAGAAAACCTTCGTAAAGGGCGCAAGATTGCTGGAACAGGAACCATTGAAAGTGATGGTTCTGTGGGCGACATCGGTGGAGCGGCTCTTAAGGTTATCTCTGCGGCAAAATCAGGTGCGGATATTTTCTTCGTGCCAAATAACCCGGTAGATGAGGAAACCTTGAAGCAAGACCCCGATGCTAAGACCAACTATGAAGAAGCGGTTGAGGCTGCCAAAAGCATCGATACAGATATGAAAATCGTCCCTGTCACAACGGTTCAAGAAGCCATTGACTATCTTCGTGACACGGATAAATAAACAAACAAAGCTCCTAGTTCTTCTTCTCCTAGCAGAAAGAAGGTCCTAGGGGCTTTTTAATGAATTTTTTAATTTTTTCTTAAGCTTTCTCCGCTACAATGTCACTAAGCGTAAATAATAGATTGTTTGTAGGAGTAACTTATGAAAAACTGGCAGAAGCGCTTTATCATCTGGTTTAACTTGGCCATTTTGTTTGTTTTTTTAGATGTCAGTTTACTGATATTTGTTCGCTCGATTGACCACGAAGGGATTTATCAGACCACGGCAATGAAATGGGAAACCTTCTTTGTTTGGGCACTTTGCTACGCGATTGTGTGTCTGGGTCAGATTTTAGGGTATGTGCTGTTTAAACGTCGCAAATCAGCAAGAAGTGGGAGTTAAGCCTCGTTTGTCAACCAAAAGAAAAAAGAAGTGCGTCAAAAGAACCTGACAAGCTTCTTTTTTAGTCTATTGGAAGCTTTCTAGCGACTAGCGGTTGGCGATTTTCAAAAGTCAAAAAATAGTGTATAATAAAAAGGTTACGACTGCCACCAAGCTTTTTTAATGAGCAAGTTTTTTGCTGGCAGCATGCGTTTAACTATGGATTGAGAGGAGACCGATGAGAAAAGAGATCTCTCCTGAAATGTACAACTACAACAAGTTTCCTGGTCCACAGTTTGTGGCCTTTCCTGACCGTATTAAAAGTGAAACGATTGAGTTGTTCATTTTGGAAAATACAAAAGATGCCCTTGACGTGACTGTCTTTAGCCAACGTTTTTCAGATATTTTGCTCAAATACGATTACATTGTTGGTGACTGGGGCAACGACCAGTTACGTCTTAAGGGATTTTATAAAGATGACAGAGATGTCAAAAAATCACGTTGCATTTCGCATTTAGAAGACTATTTAAAAGAATATTGTAATTTTGGGTGTGCTTACTTTGTGCTCGAAAACAAGGCACTGAGAAAGGAAAAGGCAGATGAGCGCCGAAAAGGTAAAAGCAGCCGACATAGCAAGCGCTCAGCGTCCGCATCAAAAGAAATGAATGACAAAGGGCGTGAACGCTCTCATCACAAATCTTTTACCAAAAAACACCACTCTGATAAAAAACAAAAACCACTGACTGAACGTCAGACCAAAAAAGAAGTTACTTCGACATCACACCATTTTGTGATTTCCAAAAAGAAACGATAGAAAGGATTTTGTATTTACAACATGCAAACAGAAACAAAAGAAGTTAAGCCTTCTATTTATGGCTTGACACGCGATGAATTGATTGAATGGGCGATTGAACACGGGGAAAAGAAATTCCGTGCGACACAAATTTGGGATTGGTTGTACCGCAAACGCGTCCAATCTTTTGAAGAAATGACCAACATCTCTAAAGACTTTATCGCGGTTTTAAATGAGAATTTCTGCGTCAATCCTTTGAAACAACGCATTGTTCAAGAAGCTTCTGACGGAACGGTGAAATACTTATTTGAATTGCCAGATGGCATGCTGATTGAAACCGTATTGATGCGTCAACACTATGGTTTGTCAGTCTGCGTGACGACCCAAGTGGGTTGTAACATCGGTTGTTCGTTTTGTGCCAGCGGTTTGATTAAAAAACAACGTGACTTGACCAGCGGTGAAATCACATCACAAATCATGATGGTGCAAAAATACTTTGACGAACGTCATCAAGGTGAACGCGTCAGCCACGTGGTGGTCATGGGAATTGGTGAACCATTTGATAACTATGACAATGTACTGCGCTTTTTACGCACCATTAACGATGACAATGGGTTGGCTATTGGTGCCCGCCATATTACCGTATCAACTTCAGGTTTGGCTCATAAAATCCGTGAATTTGCCCAAGAAAGCTTGCAAGTCAACCTTGCGGTTTCTCTTCACGCGCCAAACAATGAATTGCGTTCTCAAATCATGCGCATCAACCGTTCATTCCCACTGGAAAAACTCTTTTCAGCGATTGAATACTACATTGAAACCACTAACCGCCGTGTAACCTTTGAATACATCATGCTAAACGGTGTCAATGATTCGCCAGAAAATGCTCAAGAATTGGCTGATTTAACCAAGAAAATCCGCAAATTATCTTACATCAACTTGATTCCTTACAACCCCGTATCAGAGCACGACCAATATAGCCGCTCAAGTAAGGAGCGTGTGGCAGCCTTCTACGATGTGCTCAAGAAAAACGGCGTTAATTGCGTGGTGCGTCAAGAACACGGAACTGATATTGATGCGGCTTGTGGTCAATTGCGTTCAAATACCATGAAAAAAGACCGTCAAAAAGCAGCGGTGAAAGAGCAAGCAGATGCCTAATTGGTTGGATAGCCGTGGGGAACTCGTGCCTTCCATGCGTCGTCTAACGCGCATCTTGGTAATTATCTACGCCCTCATGGTAGCTTGGATGTGCTTTTCTCCACAACCCATTATCATTGATGGTGTCGAAACCCCAAACTTGATTGCTTACGGTCGTTTGCGTTTATTGCTTGTACCTTTTAATACCTTTTTGTCCTTTGGGCAGTTAGAAGGTTTCAAGGAAATCTTTTGGGTCATTCTCCAAAATGTCATGAATGTCTTTTTACTCTTTCCTTTGATGTTGGGCTTGATTGCCCTTTTTCCAAGGTGGCGAAGTCTGAGCCAAGCAGCGCTTTTAGCCTTCTTGATTAGCCTAGGCATTGAAAGCACGCAATTGTTGGTGGATGTCTTGTACAATGCCAACCGTGTTTTTGAGATTGATGACTTATGGACAAATACCTTGGGTGGTGTGCTGGCCTTTCTGGTTTATCGCTGGCTGGTGCGCCTTCTTAACCCAAGTCATTAACCAATTTGCCTTGGCAGATTGGTTTTTATGATGTAAACGTTCTCCTAGGTTTTACAAGTTTCCGTAGGCATATTATAATGGTAGGTATGGCAAATGAAAATGTTCGGATTGTTTTAAACCAAGAGATTGCTCAGCAGCTCCATTTGGAGAAGGGGCAGGTGGTAGAAGCGGAGTTAGATGTCAATCGCCTGCTCATCCAAACGGGCGAAGAACCCAAGCGTCAGACGCTATCCAGCTGGGTCGTCATCGTGGCAACACTGGTTCTATGTTCGCTTTTTTATGCCCTTAGTGCTCTTCAAAATAGAAACCAAATTTTATTAGTGGGGGATTATTCGATTATTACCTTCCTGATTGCTTTTTCGGGGGTTTTAGGGATGACGGTTTTCACCATCAATTTGATTCGAAACCGTCAGCTATTTTTAGGAGGACTAAAGGCGCGTGTATTCTGGCGGATGTTGCCCATCATCGTGGCATCTTTTACGGAGATTTTGCTGCTGGCCTTGCTGGCTTTGGACTGGCTTTTGGAGCAGATTTTCACAGGAGCATCCTTTGACAAATTCACGGCTAGCTTGATTTTGGGCGCTGCCCTTTATGCCGTCAGCGTTGTTTGGGGACAAATAGCAGAGCAGATTAGGGCGACTTGGTTGACCACTGTATTTACCATTATCATGATTAGCGGTGTCTTTCATTCCATGGCTTCCAATGGTTCTAGGGAATGGTGGCACTTTAACCTGAGTTTCCTAGGCACGCAAGAGGCAAGGGACAGTTGGCAATTCAACTTGACTTTGATGCTGTCTGCCTTGATTTTAGTGGCCTTGGTGGATTACCTCTTTGTCGCCTTGGGTGAAAAATACGCTAAAAACTGGAAATTGACGCTGATGCGCGTGATGTTGACCTTGCTGGGGCTTGATTTGGGAGCGGTTGGTTATTTCCCAAATAATGCCAATTCTCATGTTCTTCATACGCGTGTGGCAGGCTATTTGGTTTTGATTATCATCGCTTTAATCATCAGTGTTCGCTGGCTACTGCCCAATGTCACCAAGGACTTTTTGATTATGTCTTACGCCATTGGTGGCATGCTAGTTGTCTTGCAGATTGCCTTCCAAGGTGTGCACTACTTGTCTTTGACTGCCTTTGAAATCAGCGCTTTCTTGCTGGCCTTTACTTGGCTGATAAGGCTGTTCAACCACTTAGAGCAACTCATCGTGACGGATAAGAAAATCGTGCACCTAACCATTGAATAAAAAAAACTCATCTCTTAACCTCGTTTGGTTAAGAGGTTTTTTTAATGAAAACAATATTTTTAGAAAATTTAAAAAATCTATTGACAAGCCTATTTGAAGCTCGTATAATATAAGGCAATCAGAAAGTAACAGAAAATGATTTTCAGGGAGCCCATGGTAACTGCGAATGGGTAATGTTTTTTTTGTGAAAATTGGGCTGATGGTAATGGTTGAAAATAACACATGTTTTTCAGGTAGGCACCCCTTATCGTGCAACTCCTTGTTGGAGGAGATAGAGATGACGGCAGTTTAATAGCTTTTTTCCGTCAAAATGAGGTGGCACCGCGCTAAAATAGACGCCCTCACACAGATAGTTTTTTTCTGTGTGAGGGTTTTTGTTTTATATGGTGATAAGATTTTCAATCCTATAATAGTGAAATGAACGCTGATGATCTAGGCAGGTTATGGGCGGCAAGTTTCAGGTAGGTACCCCTTATCGTGCAACTCCTTGTTAGAGGAGATAGAGATGACGGCAGTTTGATAACTTTTTTCCGTCAAGATGAGGTGGCACCGCGCTAAATAGACGCCCTCACACAGCTATT
The DNA here is from genome assembly GCF_002300045.1 of Streptococcus sp. UBA632. Classification (NCBI taxonomy): domain Bacteria; kingdom Bacillati; phylum Bacillota; class Bacilli; order Lactobacillales; family Streptococcaceae; genus Streptococcus; species Streptococcus sp. UBA632. The sequence continues at coordinate 8,833 of NZ_DBPA01000037.1, forward strand.
TTTTGCTGTGTGGGGCTTTTTCTTTACCTTGGAGGTGACTGATGAAAAGACGCGATAAAGGCTGGCGAATCAGCTGATAACCCAAATATTTCAAGAATAGAAAGGACTATGTATGAGAACGATTTTAACAGCTGATACTTTGACGCCTATTTTGGCTTACTTACGTATTCAAGGAAAACATAAGGTTATCTTGGAGTCTATTCCCAGAGAAAAAGAAAATGCTCGTTTTTCCATCGTGGCTTACAATCCCGTTTTTGACATCAGTTTTGACGAGGGCAAGTTGACTCAAAATGGAAAGGAGATTGCGGCAGATCCTTTGGATTACCTCAATCATCTAACGGTTAAAAATAGTGAGAGTGATTTGCCTTTTGCTGGTGGGGCAATTGGTTTTGTGGGTTATGACATGATCGGGCTTTATGAGGCGATCGGGGATATTCCCAAGGATACCATTGGCATGCCAGATCTGCGTTTCTTTGTTTACGAATTTTATGTGATTTTTGACCATAAAACCGAAAAAGTCCACGTGGTTGAGGATAATTGTTATAGCCAGCGTGATCAAAAAGCTATGCGTCAAGCGCTTGACAAGGTAACTAAGGAGTTACAAACGCAAGTTGACAAGGAATGTGCGCCCCTAAGGTCTTCCTCTTTGGATTTTAAACCGCATATGGAAAAGGCGGCTTTTGAAAAGATGGTGGAAAAGGCTAAGCGCTACATTCGTGAGGGGGATATGTTTCAATGTGTGCTGAGTCAGCGCTTTTCAAGTCCCTTTGCTGGTGAGCCTTTGGATTATTATCGTCAGTTGCGCGTGGCTAATCCGTCTAATTACCTTTATTTATTTGATTTTGGGGATTATCAGATTATTGGAGCTAGTCCAGAGAGTCTGGTATCGGTGAAAAAAGATGTGGTAACCACCAATCCCATTGCTGGGACGCGTCCGCGGGGGCAAAATGATGCTCAAGATGCTGCGTTAGCCAAGGATTTACAAACCGACGTCAAAGAAACGGCTGAACATCGTATGTTGGTGGACTTGGGCCGAAATGACATTGGCAAGATTTCTCAAAATGGAACGGTCAAGGTTACGACCTATATGGCGGTGGAATATTTTCGCTACGTCATGCATTTGACTAGTGTGGTTAAGGGAAAATTGCTGCCTGGGGTGCAGAGCATTGAAGCCTTGAAGGCGACCTTGCCTGCTGGTACGGTATCAGGTGCGCCAAAAATTCGAGCCATGAAACGCATTTACGAATTGGAACAGGAAAAACGCGGTGTTTACGCAGGTGCTATTGGTTATTTGTCTGCCTCGGGTGATATGGATTTTGCCATTGCCATTCGCACCATGATTCTCAAAAATCAGCGAGCTTATGTGCAAGCAGGAGCAGGAATTGTTTACGATAGCGTAGCAGAAAAGGAATTTGCTGAAACGCTCAATAAAGCCAAAGCCATGACACGAATAGGGGAAAGCCGTTGATTTTATTAGTTGATAATTATGATTTATTTACCTACAATTTAGCCCAATACCTAGGAACCTTTGCTGAGGTTCAGGTCTTGCGAAATGACGACGTAGGCTTAGAAGTGGCAGCCCAAGCAGCAGACGCTTTGGTCCTATCCCCAGGTCCAGGTTGGCCAGCCGACTCTGGAAAAATGGAGGCTTTGATTGAGACCTTTGCGAAAGAAAAGCCTATTTTGGGGATTTGCCTTGGGCATCAAGCCATCGCTGAAACCTTTGGCGGTCAGCTTGGACTTGCTCATAAGGTCATGCACGGCAAACAAAGTGAGATGGCAGTGATAGCAGATTCACCGCTTTTTGAAGGAATGGGAAGTACTTTGCTGATTATGCGCTACCACTCCATCGTGGTGACGGATTTGCCTAAGGGATTTGAGGTGGTGGCCAAAACAACTGATGACCAAGAAATCATGGCCATTCAACATCAGGAATTACCGATTTACGGGCTGCAATTTCACCCAGAAAGCATAGGAACGCCAGATGGCTTGCAGATGATAGAGCAATTTGTGCAATTGGTTAGGGAAGATAAAGGGAGAAGAGAAAATGAAAGAAGTATTTCATCAAATGGCTAATGGAGAAGATTTGACACAAGAACAAGTAGAAGCTTTGTTTGACGCGATTTTAAATCAAGAGGTGTCTGAAAGCGAGTTGGCTGCTTTTCTTATGGGGCTTAGGGTCAAGGGAGAAACATCTGCTGAGATTACAGGCATTGTGCGAGCGCTAAAACGCCATGCGGTTTCTCTGCCACAGACCTTTGAAGATGCCATGTGTAATTGTGGGACAGGCGGCGACCAATCTTATAGTTTCAATATCTCGACAACAGCTTGCTTTATTTTAGCGGCGGGTGGCATTCGGATGGCCAAGGCTGGTAATCGTTCGGTGTCGTCACAATCTGGCTCTGCCTACGTGCTGGAGGCTTTAGGTATTAACATTGCGGCTGCTCCTGAAACCTTAGCCCAAGCCTTGCAAGAAGTGGGACTTGCCTTTATCTTTGCCCAAACCATGCACCCAGCCATGCGTTTTATTGCTCCAGCCCGCAAGACACTTGGCATTCCGACTATTATGAATTTGGTAGGCCCTTTGGCCAATCCCTTGGACCTTGAAACGCAATTGATGGGCTTGTACAGTGAGGATTTGCAGGGAACAGCTGCTCAAGTGATGCAGCAATTGGGGCGTAAGCGTGCCATTATCATCACAGGCCCCAATCACATGGACGAAGCCGCTCTTTACGGTACCAACACCTACACCCTCCTCGACAATGGCCATATCAGCCAACACCAATTTACTTATCAAGATCTTGGCATGCCAAAAGTCACTTTGGATGACATTGTCGGCGGAGATGCCAAGGAAAACGCCGCTATTTTGCTCAGCGTTCTTAACAATGAACCTAGTCCCTATCTGGAAACAACAGCGCTCAATGCGGGACTTGGTTTTTACGCCAATGGCAAGGTGGCTAGTCTGGAAGAAGGCATTGCCTTGGCTCGTCAATTGTTGGCAGATGGTTCTGCCTTAGCCAAATTGCAGCAACTCAGAGAGGTACAAGTATGACACAGACATTTCTTTCGCGCATTTTAGCCGAAAAAGCCAAGGAAGTTGAAACGATGGCAACCGAAGAATTGCAACCCTTGCGTGATACCTACAAGCTTTACGATTACCTCAAAAGTCACCCTAAGCAGTTACAAGTGATTGCAGAAGTGAAAAAAGCCAGTCCCAGCTTTGGCGATATCAATCTTGACGTGGCTATTGACCAGCAAGCAAAATGCTATCAAGAAAACGGGGCAGCCATGATTTCCGTGCTGACCGATCCACATTTTTTTAAAGGCAGTATTGAGGATTTGCGTCAGGTTTCCAGTCAGGTGCGCATTCCGACGCTGGCTAAGGATTTTATCATCGATGAAAAACAGATTATTCGCAGTCGTAATGTTGGCGCAACGGTGATTTTGCTGATTGCGGCGGCTTTGCCAGAACAACGTTTGAAGGCCTTTTATGATTTTGCGACCCAGTTGGGCTTAGAAGTCTTGGTTGAAACGCATCATTTGGCAGAGCTGGAAATTGCCCATCGGATAGGCGTCAAAATCATCGGCATCAACAATCGCAACTTGCAGACTTTTGAGACAGATGTACACACCAGCTTGGCTTTATCCGAGCATTTTCAAGAGAAACCTGTATATATCTCAGAATCAGCCATTTTGACCAAAACTGACGCAGCTCTAGTTGCCCCCTTCTTTAATGGGATTTTAGTGGGAAGAGCCTTGATGCAGGCGGAAAATGTAGCTGAAAAAGTGAAGGAGTTGCAGATTGACAAAGGTTAAAATTTGCGGGCTTTCAAGCAAGGAGGCGGTCAAGCAGGCCGTCAAATGCCGAGCGGATTATATCGGATTTGTCTTTGCTAAAAGCAAGCGACAGGTCGGCTTAAAACAAGCCAGCTATTTGGCACAGTTTGTTCCTAAAACCGTCCAAAAAGTAGGTGTTTTTGTAAGCCCGACCTTGCGGGAACTAAAAGAAGCGATTAGAACAGTACCTCTTGACATGGTGCAAATTCACGGAGAATGTGATGATAGCCTCTTTAATCACCTTGACGTTCCTAGCATTCGTGCCATCCCTGTTCATCAAATACTGGAAGATATCGACACCCAAGCGGACTACCTTTTATTTGACGCTCCTTTAGCTGGCTCGGGCAAGACTTTCGATTGGGACTTGTTAAAAGATAAGACCATTTCAAAACCCTATTTTTTAGCAGGTGGATTGACGGGGGACAATGTCCGAGAAGCGATAACTTTCTTTCACCCTGATGGTGTTGACGTTTCTTCTGGTGTTGAAACGGATGGTCAAAAAGATTTAGAGAAAATAGCGAGATTTATAGAAAGTGTGAAACAATGACATATAACCAACCTGATCGTAAGGGATTTTATGAAAAATTTGGTGGGCAATTTGTCCCTGAAACGCTGATGACTGCGGTGCTAGAGCTGGATAAAGCTTACCGCCAAGCAAAAGCAGATCCTAGTTTTAAAGAAGAATTGGATCAACTTTTGAAAGATTATGTGGGACGTGAAACGCCGCTTTATTATGCGGAGCGTTTGACCAAGCATTTTGGTGGGGCGAAAATTTACCTGAAACGCGAGGATCTCAACCACACAGGTGCCCATAAAATCAACAATGCCCTCGGACAAGTTTTGCTTGCTAAACGCATGGGGAAAAAGAAAATCATTGCCGAAACAGGAGCAGGCCAACACGGAGTTGCCACAGCCACAGCCGCTGCCCTATTTGACATGGAGTGTACCATTTACATGGGAGAAGAAGACGTGAAACGCCAAGTTCTCAATGTCTTTCGCATGGAGTTGCTGGGGGTCAAGGTCTTTTCGGTGACCGATGGCTCACGTGTTTTGAAAGATGCGGTCAATGCTGCCTTGCGTGCATGGGTGGAAAACATCGAGGATACGCATTACGTTATGGGTTCAGCTCTTGGACCAGCCCCTTTTCCTGAAATGGTGCGAGATTTCCAATCGGTCATTGGTAAAGAAGCCAAGCGGCAATACGCGGAATTATCAGGTGGGCAATTGCCTGATGCTGTTCTGGCTTGTGTAGGCGGTGGTTCCAATGCCATTGGTTTGTTTTACCCTTTCGTCGAGGACGAATCTGTTGCCCTTTATGGGGCTGAGGCTGCTGGTCAAGGATTGGATACGGAAAAACACGCTGCAACCTTTGCCAAAGGTCGTCCTGGTATTTTGCACGGGGCTTTGATGACGGTGCTTCAGGACCGTCACGGGCAAATCATGGAAGCCTTCTCCATTTCAGCTGGGCTGGATTATCCAGGTGTCGGCCCTGAGCATTGCCACTTTAAAGACATTGGCCGTGCTAGTTATGATGCCATTACAGATGAAGAAGCCTTAGAAGCCTTTATGCACCTATCTCGCTTGGAAGGTATTATCCCAGCCCTCGAATCCAGCCACGCTATTGCCTTGACCAAGAAAGTCGCCAAGCAATTGGGGCCAGATAAATCGATCATCGTCTGCCTATCTGGTCGTGGCGACAAGGATGTCATGCAAGTCAAAGAACGTTTGGAAACAGAAAGGAAGTAGCCCATGACCAAAACACTCACGCAACATTTGGAGAAAATTAAGGCAAGTGGAAAAGGGATTTTTGTGCCCTATATCATGGCAGGTGACCACGAAAAAGGCCTAGACGGTTTATACGACACCATTGCTTTTTTGGAAAATAGCAGAGCTTCTGCATTGAAGTGGGAATTCCTTGGTCTGACCCCGTTGCTGATGGACCTGTTATTGAACTCGCAGGACAAAGAAGCTTGGCTAACGATGTGAGTTTAACAGCGATTGTTCAAAAATTACAAGAAAAACAAACGACAGTTCCTTTGGTCATCATGACTTACATCAATCCTGTCTATCAATACGGCATTGAGAAATTTATTGCTGACTTGAAAAATACGTCTGTTAAAGGGTTGATTATTCCTGATTTACCACACGAACATGAAAATATGGTAAAACCATATCTTACCGACACAGATATTGCTCTTGTGCCGCTGGTTAGCCTGACAACAGGTATTGAACGTCAAAAAACGTTATGTAAAGATGCTGAAGGTTTCATTTATGCTGTGGCTGTTAATGGCGTCACAGGTAAAACAGGTCATTACCGTGAGGATTTGGATAAACATTTGACCAATCTTAAAGCCATTGCTGACATTCCTGTTTTAACAGGTTTTGGTGTCTCAACTCCAGCGGACATTGAGCGCTTTAACAAAGTATCAGACGGTGTCATTGTTGGAACCAAAATCGTCAATGATTTGCACCAAGGTCATTTGGAAGCATTAGCAAACTTCATCCAGTATGGTGCTACCTATGCAAACTAAAAAAGCCTCCAAACGGAGGCTTTTAATCATGCGTAAATACTAGTGAGGTGAATTGTTATTAAAACAAATCAAAAATCAATTTGAGGTTTAAAACGGTTAGAACGACAGCAACCACATAGCCTAAAATGGTGTTCCACTTGGCATTGACAAACTGACCCATGATTTTCTTATTAGATGTGAAGTAAAGCAATGGGAAGATTGAAAATGGCAGAGCTAATGAAAGAAAGACTTGAGAATAAACAATCAATTGGTCCAAAACCTCTTCTTGACTACCATACATCAAGGCTACGATAATGGCGGGTGTCAAGGCTAAGAGTCGGGTAACCAAACGAATAAGCCATTGTGGCAAACGGAGTTTCAAAAAGCCTTCCATAACGATTTGCCCTGTTAAAGTACCTGTAATGGTTGAATTTTGCCCGCTGGCCAAAAGAGCGACCGCAAATAAGATTGATAGAGCTGAACTAGCCACGCTACCAGCAATGGCAGAATTTTGAAGTGCATCATACATTTGAGAAAAGGCACCAATGTCACTGGCGTGACCGTAGAACAAGGCAGCCCCCAAAACCAAGAGCAGAGAATTGACCACAAAAGCCAAACTCAACTGAATGTTGGAATCCCAAGTCATGAAGCGAACAGCTTGTTTAACAGAATTGTGATTGTCATAATCCACTTTCCGAGTTTGCGAAATGGAAGAGTGCAAGTAGAGATTATGTGGCATCACCGTTGCCCCGATAATCCCCAAGGCTAAGGTTAGCTGGCTATGCCCACCGACTTGCTTAGGATTTAAAATGGATGCGCGTGGGATATAACCTTGAAAAATGCCTGACACACTAGGGTGTGAGAGGTAAACCAAATAGACAAAGATAAGTAAAATCGTTGCTATTAAGGTTGACACGATTGCTTCAATTTTACGAAACCCAAGTTTCATCAAGGATAGCAGTAAAAAGACATCCAAGACTGTCAGTAAAATACAAAAGAGCAAGGGCCAACCAAACAGCAAATGCAAGGCAATCCCAGAACCGATAACTTCTGCCAAATCCGTTGCCATCAAAGCCAACTCAATGATGACAAAGAGCACGTAACGAAGCCCTTTTGGCAAATGAGCGGCGGTTGCTTGCGCCAAGTCCTGCCTTGTCACAATGCCTAGTTTTCCAGCCATCTGTTGTAACTGCATCGCAATGAGAGATGATATTAAGACAACAGACAAAAGAACGTATTTATAAGTTGCTCCACCAACAACGCTTGTAATCCAGTTACCAGGGTCCATGTATCCAACAGCCACTAAAGCACCAGGACCGATAAAAACTTTCAACGTGCGCCAAAAGGGAGCGTTTTGAGGAACAGCGATACTTTGATTGACCTCACCAAGTGATTTTGAGTAAGTTGTAGATGTTTCCAAACCCCAACCTCTTTTCTGTATATTTCTAAAACCTATTATATCAGAAAAGCTCAAAAAATAAAGTCTGTTTAACTAAAAAATTAAGTTAACTTAAAAAAGATAACTAACAAGTATCCTAAAAATAAAAAAGGCACCAAGGGAATGTGTTTGCAACGCTTTAATAAATAGGAGAGAATGCCTGCTAAAGACCCTAGTTCAATTACCCATAATAATGCCGTAAGGCTAAATCCTAAGCTCAAACTGGCGAGATAGAAAAAATCCCCACTGCCTATCTTAATATCTGTCATTTCTGCTAAAATCCCAAGCAAACAAAGGATGAGAAAGATAGGGGAAAGGGGAGCAAAAAAGAACAAGCCAAGTGTCGGAAGTAGCCAAGCCAGAATAGGAAAGCCAAGGGATTTCAAGTCGTAAAGGCTAAGCAAAACGCTCAGGAGAATGGTCATACAGATTTGTCCTGATAAGATATGATGGTAGTAACCGACACTAACAATTCCCAAGAAACACTCAATAAGCAAGTACCAAATGGGCAATTTAACCTGACAAAAACGGCAACGCCCACGGTTGATCAAAAAAGACAAGATGGGAATCAAGTCCCAAGCAGGCAAGGTTGTACCACAAGCTTGGCAATGACTAGCTGGCGTAATGAGGGATTTTTCAGGAAAACGCTCGACCACAACACCGATAAAAGAGGCTAAAGAAGCCCCTAGAAAAAAGAATAATAAAATGTCCATACTAGTTTATTCGAAAAATAATTAAAAAAGAGAGCATATTATTTGCTCTTTATTTAGAATTATCATAAAATAGGATTGTAAAGTAAAGGATGAGAAATCCTAAAGTGTTTCAAAATGTTATTTGACGAGGAGGTTTGCTATGACTCAAACAATCACTGAAAACATTTACGCATCTGTAACACATAATATCTCACAAAAATCAACTGCTAAAAATGCCAAAACAAAAGCTGTTCTTAACCAGGCGGTCGCTGATTTGTCAAAGGCTGTCTCAATTGTTCACCAAGTTCACTGGTACATGCGTGGAGCAGGCTTCTATTACTTGCACCCAAAAATGGACGAATTGATGGACAGTCTTAATGCTTCACTAGATGAAATGAGTGAACGTTTGATTACCATCGGGGGAGCACCTTATTCAACGCTTAAAGAATTTGATGACCATTCAAAACTAGAAGAGGTGCCAGGTTCATTTGAAAAAGCAATGGATGAACACTTGGCACGTTTGGTAGATGTTTATACTTATTTATCAGCTCTTTATCAAGTAGGTCTTGATGTGACTGATGAAGAAGGCGATGCACCATCTAATGATCTTTTCACAGCAGCGCAAGCTGAAGCTGAAAAGACTATCTGGATGTTGCAAGCAGAACGTGGCCAAGCATCAGGAATTAAATAAATAGGGTAAGAATATAAGGATAGGCTTTAGGGTCTGTCCTTGTTTTTATGTCCAATAAGCAGATTCTAAGAAAACGATTGCAATAGTTTGCGTTAGCGGTTGAAAATGGTTTTTTTTTTTGATAAAATGCTTATCATGAAAACTTTATTCGATGTGCAACAATTGCTAAAACGGTTTGGCATTTACATCTATATTGGGAAACGTCTTTATGATATCGAAGTCATGAAATTAGAACTTGAAAAATTGTATGAGAATGGCTTGATTGATAAGACAGAATACCTAGAGGCTGAATTAGTTTTACGACATGAGCACCGCTTAGAAATGGAGAAAGAAAATAAATGACACAAAAATTACTAGGAATCGACTTGGGTGGAACAACCATTAAATTTGGGATTTTGACCCTTAAAGGTGAAGTTCAAGAAAAATGGGCGATTGACACAAACATCCTTGAAGATGGTAAACACATCGTACCAGATATCGTGGCTTCTTTGAAACATCGCTTGGGCTTGTATGGGTTGACTAAGGACGATTTCGTTGGTATCGGAATGGGTTCTCCTGGTGCGGTTGACCGTGAAGCAAAAACAGTTACAGGTGCTTTCAACTTGAACTGGGCACACACAGAAGAAGTGGGCTCTGTTATCGAACGTGAACTTGGTATTCCATTTGCCATTGATAACGATGCTAACGTTGCGGCGCTTGGTGAACGTTGGGTTGGTGCTGGTGCTAACAATCCAGACGTTGTCTTTGTCACTCTAGGAACTGGAGTTGGCGGTGGTGTTATCGCTGATGGGAACCTTATCCACGGTGTTGCAGGTGCTGGTGGCGAAATTGGTCACATGATTATTGAACCTGATAACGGTTTTGAATGCACTTGTGGTAACAAAGGCTGCTTGGAAACAGTTGCTTCTGCAACAGGTATTGTCCGTGTGGCACGCTACTTGGCTGAAAGCTACGAAGGTGATTCTAGCATCAAAGCAGCTATTGACAATGGCGATGCGGTTTCAAGTAAAGACATCTTTGAAGCGGCTGAATCTGGTGATACATTTGCGGATTCTGTTGTTGAAAAAGTTGGTTTCTACCTTGGTCTTGCAACAGCTAACATCGCTAACATATTGAACCCAGATTCTGTTGTTATCGGTGGTGGGGTATCTGCAGCTGGTGAATTCTTGCGTATCCGTGTGGAAAAATACTTTATCCAATACGCTTTCCCACAAGTTCGCCAATCAACTAAAATCAAAATTGCAGAACTTGGTAACGATGCTGGTATCATCGGTGCAGCTAGCCTTGCAAGCCAATTCTTAGATTAAGGGGAAAACATTGGACTGGATTATTATTATACTGGTTATCCTTGTTGTTGTGACTTGGTTTGCGTGGAATTATTACAGCATTCGCCGTGCAGCGCATTTTATTGACAATGCTGACTTTGCAAGCCGCATTCATACCAGTCAAGTGATTGATATTCGTGAAGCGACTTCTTTTAAAGCCAAACACATCATGGGTGCACGCAACCTTCCAGCAAGCCAGATAGACTTGTCATTATCAGCTATTCGCAAGGACAAACCCGTTCTTTTGTACGCTGAAAGCAGAAGCACTGCCCTTCCACGCGTGATTAGAACGCTAAAACGAGCAGGTTTTACAGACTTGTATGTCTTAAACGATGGCTTTGATTACTGGACAGGAAAAGTCAAAGAAGGCTAAATGCCTCTCTGGCTTATATGTGAAAAAGGGCTTAGCCCTTTTTTTCGTGTTAAAAAGAGTGTGAGCTATTTTTGGGAAAGCGATGTCTTAAAAGTGCTCTATATTTGAAAACATTTACAATTCTTTTGACGCTGTTTTTTCAAAGGATTTGTGGTATAATTCAAAAGTTAGAATAAATGAAAAAAATCGAGGAATCATGACTAAATTAAGAGAAGATATTCGTAATGTGGCGATTATCGCCCACGTTGACCACGGGAAAACAACCCTTGTTGATGAATTATTGAAACAATCACACACACTTGACGAACGTAAAGAGTTGCAAGAACGTGCGATGGACTCAAACGACCTTGAAAAAGAACGCGGTATTACCATTTTGGCTAAAAATACGGCGGTTGCTTACAACGGCGTTCGTATCAACATCATGGACACACCAGGACACGCGGACTTCGGTGGTGAAGTAGAACGTATCATGAAAATGGTTGATGGTGTTGTGCTTGTTGTGGATGCCTACGAAGGAACAATGCCACAAACACGTTTTGTGTTGAAAAAAGCCCTTGAGCAAAACTTGACACCAATCGTGGTTGTTAACAAAATTGATAAACCATCTGCTCGTCCAGCTGAAGTTGTGGACGAAGTACTTGAACTTTTCATCGAACTTGGTGCAGACGACGACCAATTGGAATTCCCAGTTGTGTACGCTTCAGCTATCAATGGAACATCATCACTTTCTGATGACCCAGCTGACCAAGAACACACAATGGCACCAATCTTTGATACCATCATCGACCATATCCCAGCACCTGTGGATAACTCAGATGAGCCCCTTCAATTCCAAGTGTCACTTCTTGACTACAATGACTTCGTTGGACGTATTGGTATCGGTCGTATCTTCCGCGGTACGGTTAAAGTGGGTGACCAAGTAACCCTTTCAAAATTGGACGGTACAACGAAAAACTTCCGTGTAACAAAACTATTTGGTTTCTTTGGACTTGAACGCCGTGAAATCAAGGAAGCAAAAGCAGGTGACTTGATTGCCATTTCTGGTATGGAAGACATCTTCGTTGGGGAAACCATCACACCAACAGATTGCGTTGAACCTCTTCCAATTCTTCACATTGACGAACCAACCCTTCAAATGACTTTCTTGGCAAATAACTCACCATTTGCAGGTCGTGAAGGAAAATACGTTACTTCTCGTAAAGTAGAAGAACGTTTGCTTGCTGAATTGCAAACAGACGTTTCATTGCGCGTTGAACCAACAGATTCTCCAGATAAATGGACTGTTTCAGGTCGTGGTGAATTGCACTTGTCAATCTTGATTGAAACTATGCGTCGTGAAGGATACGAACTTCAAGTATCACGTCCAGAAGTTATCATCAAAGAAATTGATGGTGTGAAAATGGAACCATTCGAACGCGTTCAAATCGATACACCTGAAGAATACCAAGGTGCGGTTATCCAATCCTTGTCAGAACGTAAAGGTGAAATGTTGGATATGCAATCAACTGGAAATGGTCAAACACGCTTGATTTTCCTTGCGCCAGCTCGTGGTTTGATTGGTTACCCAACTGAATTCTTATCAATGACTCGTGGTTATGGTATCATGAACCATACCTTTGACCAATACATGCCAGTGATTAACGCTGAAATCGGCGGACGTCACCGTGGTGCCTTGGTATCTATCGATACTGGTAAAGCAACAACATACTCTATCATGTCTGTTGAAGAACGTGGTACTATCTTCGTTAACCCTGGTACAGAAGTTTACGAAGGAATGATTATTGGTGAAAATTCACGTGAAAATGACTTGACTGTTAATATCACGAAAGCAAAACAAATGACCAACGTTCGTTCAGCAACGAAAGACCAAACGGCTGTTATCAAAACCCCACGTATTTTGACGCTTGAAGAATCACTTGAATTCTTGAACGATGATGAATACATGGAAGTTACTCCAGAATCTATTCGCCTACGCAAACAAATCCTTGATAAAAATATGCGTGCTAAGGCTGCGAAAAAGAAAAAATCTGCAGAGTAATGCTTTAAACGTGCGAAGCTAAAGACCAATCGTGCGATGTGAAGAGGGGGTCAGCGTGTTTTACCTTATTGTTGCGATTTTAATCGTTTCTTATTACTTTTTTATGGCCCCTACAAGCATTCGTAATACATTGAACACCATTGGCTTGGTGGGTGCCACGGCTCTCTTAATTGTGCTGGCATTTATGAGTTTTATCAAAATCCTTCAATCGCCACCAGAAATTTTGCTGGGATTTGCCATGGCGATCTTTGGATTTTTCGCCATTCGTGATGTCTATCAATTACCAGCTAGGGCAGAAAAAAGTGAGCATCCAAATAAAGGAGATTGAGTTTTGCTCAATCTTTTTTAGTGACGGCACTAGAATGATTGAAAAAGCGTTTAAATAAATGTAGAATATTACTATATTTGTAAGGTTAGAATGGATAAACGATGAAAAAAATAGAAACATTTAAAAACAAAAAGGTATTGGTACTTGGCTTGGCCAAATCAGGGGAAGCTGCAGCTAAGTTGTTGGATAAACTTGGGGCTATCGTGACCGTTAATGATAGCAAACCTTTTGATGAAAACCCTTCTGCACAAGCCTTGTTAGAAGAAGGAATCAAGGTGATTTGTGGTAGCCACCCTTTGGAATTATTGGATGAAAATTTTGAATGGATGGTTAAAAATCCTGGTATCCGTTACGATAATCCTATGGTGGTGAAGGCTCTTGAAAAAGGCATCCCAGTCATCACAGAAGTTGAGTTGGCTTACATGATTTCAGATGCGCCAATTATTGGTATCACAGGGTCAAATGGTAAGACAACGACAACAACCATGATTGCTGAAACCCTTAATAACGGTGGCAAATCAGGGCTTCTTTCAGGAAATATCGGATTTCCTGCTTCAGAAGTTGCCCAAACGGCGACTGACAAAGATACCTTGGTTATGGAATTGTCATCTTTCCAATTGATGGGAACACGCACCTTCCATCCACACATTGCTGTTATTACTAATTTAATGCCAACGCATATTGATTACCACGGTACTTTTGATAATTATGTTGCTGCCAAATGGAACATTCAAAAACACATGACGGCAGATGATTTTGTGGTGCTTAATTTGAACCAAGATTTGGCAAAAGAATTAGCACAAAAAACAGCAGCACAAGTGGTACCATTTTCAACAATTGAAAAGGTTGACGGTGCTTATCTTGACGGCAATACCTTGTATTTTAAAGAGGAAGCTATCATGAAAGCCTCAGAAATTGGTGTGCCTGGAACACACAATGTTGAAAATGCTTTGGCAACCATCGTTGTGGCTAAATTATCAGGAATTTCCAATGAAGCCATTAAGGAAACCTTGGCTCATTTTGGTGGGGTAAAACACCGCTTGCAAGCCCTTGGTGAAGTGGATGGTGTCCGTTTTTACAATGATTCCAAATCAACTAACATTCTAGCCACTCAAAAAGCCCTTTCTGGTTTTGATAATGCCAAAGTGATTTTGATTGCTGGTGGTTTGGACCGAGGCAATGAATTTGATGAGTTGGTTCCTGATATTACTGGTGTGAAATTGATGGTGATTCTTGGTGAATCTGCACCGCGTGTCAAACGAGCAGCTGACAAGGCTAAGGTGCCTTATCTGGATGCCACAGACGTTGCGGATGCGACTCGAATTGCCTTTAGTAATGCGGAAGCTGGCGACGTTGTTTTGTTGAGTCCAGCCAATGCTAGTTGGGATATGTACAAAAACTTTGAAGTCCGTGGTGACGAATTTATAGCGACTTTTGAAGCCCTTAAGGAGAGTAACAATGCCTAAAAAAATTGTGTTTACCGGCGGTGGAACGGTTGGTCATGTGACCTTGAATCTCATTCTCATTCCAAAATTCATCGAAGATGGTTGGGAAGTGCATTACATTGGGGATAAGCATGGTATTGAGTACGAACAAATCACTCAATCTGGCTTGGATGTGACCTTTCATTCAATAGCTACTGGGAAATTGCGACGCTATTTTTCATGGCAAAATATGTTAGATGTGTTTAAGGTTTCTTACGGCGTTTTGCAATCTTTTGCCATTATGGCACGCCTTAAACCGCAAGTTTTGTTTTCAAAGGGAGGCTTTGTTTCAGTACCGCCCGTTATTGCGACAAAACCACTAGGCGTTCCAGTCTTTGTCCACGAGTCAGATTTGTCCATGGGACTTGCCAATAAAATTGCTTACCGCTTCGCGACAACTATGTACACGACGTTTGAGCAACCTGAAAGCCTAACCAAAGCCAAACACGTTGGAGCTATCACTAAGGTTGGCAATAAAGTGCCTTATGACACGAGTAAAATCGACGCCATCAAGAGCCACTTTGACCCTAAATTAAAAACTATTCTCTTTATTGGTGGTTCAGCTGGGGCGCGTGTTTTCAATGATTTTGTAAGTAACACACCTGAATTGACCCAGCACTACAACGTCATCAACATTTCTGGCGACAAATCGTTGAATGAATTGAGCCAAAATCTTTACCGAGTGGATTATGTGACGGATTTGTATCAGCCTTTGATGGATTTGGCAGATGTTGTGGTAACGCGTGGGGGTTCTAACACTATTTTTGAACTGGTGGCTATGCAAAAATTGCACTTGATTGTGCCACTAGGCAAGGAGGCTAGCCGAGGCGACCAATTGGAAAATGCGGCTTATTTTGAGAAAAAAGGCTACGCGCGTCAATTGGCAGAAGACCGTTTGACCTTGGAAAACTTGCAAGATGAATTGAACCAGCTCTTTACGGATGAAGCACAGTACAAAAAACAGATGAAAGAATCCAATGAGTTGAAATCACAGGATGAATTTTACCATCTGATGATGGCTGACATTTCTAAAACCGCAAAAGGAATTTAAATGGCAAAAGAGAAAGAGCAAGACAAACAACAAGACACAAAACCACAAGAAGAATTAACCGAATGGCAAAAACGCAATATTAAGTTTTTGAAGAAAAAAGAAGCTGAAGAGTTGGAGAAAAAAAAGCAGCAAGAAAAGATGCGTTTGGAACGCAATCCTTACGCTGCTAGCCAAAAGCAAGCTGAAGATGATGAGGACAAGGATTCTAAGGAAAAAGTAGCCGATAAGGCAAGTGACAAGAAAAAGGAATCCTCTGAATTCTCAGAAATAGTGGAATCAGACCAACCCAAACCTAAAAAGGTGAAAAAGCCCAAAGAAAAAAAAGAACGCTCACCCCTTCAAAAAGCAATCAGGCACGCTCTTCCTGTTCTTTTGGGTGCTGTTCTTGTGTTGGCGATTTCGATTTTCTTGGTATCGCCCTTAAGCAAAAAGAAAGTGATTACTGTCGAAGGTGGCAATAGAGCCACTCAAGAAGATGTCTTGTCGGCATCTGGCATCAGCAGTTCAGATTATTTCTTTTCCTTGATTTTGAATAGGTCATCTTATATGCACAATATCTTAAAGAATGATAAGCTCATCAGGGAAGCGAAAATGACCTATCATTTTCCTAATAAATTCACGATTAAGATTAAAGAATACAACATTGTGGCTTATGCACAGACAGACGATGGTTATCAGCCAATTCTTGAAAATGGCACACGTTTGGGAGTTGTTAGCTCGCAGGATTTGCCAGACAATTTCTTAACCATCAATTTATCATCTGAAAAAGAAATTGAGCAACTCATCAAAGCTTTCTCAAAATTAGACAAGAGTTTGGTGCAACAAATTCAAATTGTGAGCTCAGCTGATTCGTCAACAACTTCAGATTTGCTGAATTTGGAAATGCACGATGGCAATACGGTGCGTGTTCCGCTATCAGAATTGGATGAAAAATTGCCATATTACGATAAAATCAAGCAAAACTTGACGGAAAATAGTATTGTGGATATGGAAGTTGGTATTTACACAACCACGTCAACCATTGAGTCAGAAGCTGCTGCCGAAAAAGAAAAAGCGCAAAATGAAGCTAACGCGGACGAGTCACAAATGGAAAGTACAGATGAATCAACGGAATTGACAGAGTCTAACGACACAGAAAGTCAGTCAGAAGTGAGTCAAGAGGCATCAGCTACCAGCACCGAAACAGACGCAGTTAGTGATACGTCAAGTACTCAACAATGATTCCAAATCCGTGTTGTTAAAGCGAAAAAACGAAATTTAAGTTTCTATAACAGAAACTTAATACATTAATTTTAAATGCTTGTAAACGTTGATATTAAAGCATTTGAGAGATTTTAAAAAAAGTACTTATAAAATTTGTTACGATTTTTGTTACGATTTATACCAAAAATTAGGGTAACCCGATTAAGGGCTACCCTTTTTTTATAAATTATTGATAGCCATCTCAAAAATGTTTCCGCCTTGTTTTGCTCCCTCCTCGGTTGCATGAACGTAAATGTTAAGTGTCATTGTGATATTGCTATGACCTAGACGGTGTTGTAAGTCTTTTGGAGACATACCAGCATTTAACATTAAAGTGGCGTGTGTATGGCGTAGACCATGGAAACGTACATTAGGCACACCAGCGTTTTTAAAGTGTTTATATAATTGGTTCCTAATGTTGTTAGGGTCAATGTATTTATCAGTGAAATTTGAAAAGACGACTTTTTCAGACCGACCAAGTTCCCACGCTTTAACATGTTGTCGGTTTTTATATTGTTTAAGCATGAGTATAGTAGCTTTATCAATTGAAATTTGTCTATAACTTGCCATAGATTTAGGGCTGTTTATTTCAATTCTGTTGTTTAGTGTCTTGTTAACGTCAATAACACCATTATCTAAGTCAATATCAGACCATTCAAGCGCTACAGCCTCTCCGATACGCAAACCAGTAGCGAGTAATGTTAGATACAACGTTTTATAGTAGCAATTTCTAA
>NZ_DBPA01000038.1:0-53798 GCF_002300045.1 Streptococcus sp. UBA632
TGACCGTCACACTCCACGTAAGAACCGTTGCCACCAATCATGCCATCAAAATCAATCGCCCAAAGCTTATCAGGCATTCCTGCGCCCATGTTTTTCCCTCCTTTTACTGTCATTATAAGAGCTGGCTAAAGGAAAAGATAGTATGATGTTAGCGTTTTCTAATAGAATGGTATGAAAAAACACCTCCTTGACTAGCAAGAAAGGTGTTGCTACTTTGATTAGTCGCGATAAACGGGCTGCGCACCAAATGTCTGTGAAACAGGCATGATTTCGATGCGATTGATATTAACGTGCTCAGGCTGGCTGGCAATCCAAGATACCGTGTTAGCAATATCCTCAGGTTGAATAGCATGTGCTCCTTCGTAGAGTTTGGCAACTCGCTCATCATCTCCCTTAAAGCGCACATTTGAAAATTCTGTTCCTTCGCACAAGCCTGGTTCAATATTAGACACGCGGATTTTAGTACCTGCAAGGTCCGCTCGTAAATTGAGGGAGAATTGTTTAACAAAGGCTTTTGATGCCCCGTAAACATTTGCGCCTGGGTAAGGAACAGTTCCAGCGGTAGAACCAAGATTGATAATCAAACCAAAATTGCGTTTGACCATATCTGGCAGCACTTGTCGTGTGAGGTAAATCAAGCCTACAATATTGGTATTAATCATGGTCATCCAATCGGTAAAATCAGCCTCATAGGCCTTGTCCAAACCTAGCGCCAAACCAGCATTATTGACCAAAACATCGATAGCGCGCCATTGTTCAGGTAAGCTAGCCAATGCCGCATCAATAGCTTTTGGCTGAGCCACATCCATTTGGAGGGGATAGACCTTGTCTTGTCCCAACTCGGCTTGCAACTCTTGCAATTTATCAAAGCGACGGGCACAAGCAATCACTTGATAGCCGTCAGCAACTAATGTTTTGACAATGGCTATGCCAAATCCAGCAGAAGCCCCTGTTACTAAAACAATTTTTGACATGATTTCTCTTTTCTATTTGCTAAATGAGAAAGTCAGTTGGATTATCCAACTGAACTTTGTGTTTATTCGTCATCATCAATAGCTTGGGCAGCTGTGATAATGGCTAATTTGTAGATATCTTCGGCACTTGAGCCACGAGATAAATCGTTAACAGGTTGGTTAAGACCTTGGAGAATTGGCCCGATAGCCTCAAACATTCCCAAACGTTGGGCAATCTTGTAACCAATATTTCCTGATTGAAGGTCTGGGAAGATAAAGACATTTGCTTGTCCTGCAACGTCACTGCCTGGCGCTTTAAGAGCTGCAGTTCCAGGCACAAAAGCCGCGTCAAATTGTAATTCCCCGTCAATAGCAAGGTCAGGTCGTGCTTCCTTAGCCAATTGCAGAGCTTCTTGAACTTTTTCCACTTGGGGGGCTTTAGCGCTGCCCTTAGTTGAGAAGCTAAGCATAGCTACTTTAGGATCTAGGTTGAAAATTTTAGCGGTGTCTGCTGTGTTGACAGCAATCTCAGCGAGTTGTTGGGCATTTGGGTCTACATTGATGGCACAATCAGCAAACACCAAACGTTGTTCGGTTGTCTCACGGCTCATCAAAAATACTCCTGAAGTTCTTGATACGCCTGGTTTAGTTTTAATGATTTGAAGGGCTGGTCGAACCGTAGCTGCCGTTGAATGCATGGCACCTGATACCATCCCGTTAGCAAGCCCCATTTTAACTAACATAACCCCAAAATAATTGACATCGTGTAAGAGTTCATCAGCTTCTTCAGGTGTTACCTTGTCTTTGCGAATTTCTAGAAAAGCTGCTTTCATCTCATCAAAGCCATCGTATTCCTCTGGGTTAATGATAATGTAATTCAAATCAGCAAATCCAATCATGTCAAGTGTTTCACGAATGACCTGAGGTTCTCCTAGAATAATCGGTTCTATTAATCCCTCAAATTTCAAACGTGTTGCCGCACGCAAAACACGTTCGTCACTGCCTTCAGGAAAGACAATCTTGAGGTTTTTTCCAATGATTTTTCCGCGCAAACTGCCAAATAAAGAGCGAATTCCCATATAAACAACCTTCAATTCTAATTTTTTTGTAATTTAATGATAACGTTTTCAAAGTCTTTTGTCAAGGGGATTTTCTGGATAATCTCCTTATTGTCATAAGGATTTCTAAAACGCAAGTAATGGCAATGCAAAGCTTGACGTGTGATGCCTAACATCCGACCGCCATACATATCATCTCCCAGCAAAGGAAAGCCAATGTGCGCAAAATGCACGCGAATTTGATGGGTGCGTCCTGTGTGCAGCCGAATGTCCACCAAGGCCACATCACCAAAACGTTCGACCACTTGATAGCTGGTGTGAGCGTATTTGCCTGATGGGTGAACACGGCGCGTGATGATGCTGTCATCTGAGCGAGCAATTGGTGCAATAATCTCGCCGCTATCTTCCAATTCTCCCTTGCCAGAAACCAAAGCCAAATAACGCTTTTCAATAGACTTGCTTTGCAGCTGCCTATCTAGTCTGGCATGAGCGTAGCCGTGTTTGGCAAAAAGCATCAAACCACTCGTATCTTTATCCAAACGGGTCACAATATGAACCTGCTTATTAGAGTAATCATTTTCCATATAATAAGCCTTCACAAAATTAGCGATGGTGTTAGAGTGCAAAACACTTGGAATGCTAGCAAAGCCGCTCGGCTTATTGATGATTAGAAAATGCTCGTCCTCATAGACAATATCCAAAGGGTGTTTGACGGGAATGAGGGTTTCGTGCTCTTGCTCGTCAGGAATCTCAATCGTGACGACATCTCCTTTTTCTAAGAGGTAAATCGCATTTTGCTCAACGCCGTTAACCCAAATATTCCCCCCTTTAAATTTAACCTTGGCGAGTAACCCTTTTGAAACATCATGGCTTTTTAGAAATGTCTTGACCTTGGTTTGACGGTCGGCAACAAATTCAAATCTCACGAATCCAAATCTCCTATGAAAGCATCTGTGACACGTTCCCAAAAACTTGTATGCGATGGGGTTGCCACAAAGCTAATTTTTTTAGAATCAATCCGATATTCCACTTTAGATAAATTTTTATAATGCATGGTTTTATTGTCCACTGAAATGGTATAGATACCTTGGCGGGTCGGCTTGATTTCAATCTTATCTTTTTTAGGCACAACAATTGATGACCCTAAGGTGCGATAAACACGGTTATTTAAGCTTGAAATTTCAGCTAACTGCATGGCTTCAATGGTTGGGTACAAAAGAGCCCCACCTAATGATTTGTTGTAAGCCGTGCTTCCTGTCGGTGTTGATACAGACAAGCCATCACCACGGAAACGCTCCAAGATAACATCGCTAACCATGACATCTGCCACCATGGTTTTTTCAATCCGTTTGATTGACGATTCGTTCAAGGCTCTAAGGTTAATGACTTTGCCGTCATCAAGGGTAATTTTCACTTTCAAGATAGGGTAAGAAGCCTTGTCGCCCTTGTCTGAGCGCAAATTATCAACCAATTTGTCGATTTCAAAATCACGGTAATCGGTGTAAAAGCCCAAATGCCCCGTGTGAACCCCCACAAAACGGACGGTGTCTAGATTTCTTTCGTACATATGGAAGGCTGAAAGCAACATACCATCGCCACCAATTGAAATCACTACATCAGGGTCTTTTTTGGTTAAGTAAAAATCCTTGTCTTCTTTAAAAATCGCAAACAATTTTGAAGCTACTCGGCGACTTTGTTTTTTCCCATTTGAAACAATAGCCACACGCATAGCTTTTTTGTTTTTACCTGTAGTATTCGTCTGTGTCATCGCTATTCCCCACTCCATCATTTAATTTTCGACTCGCTGGATCAATAAAAGCTGTGCTTCTCTGATATCTTCCCTAATTTTCCGCATTTCCTCGTCCAATTCCAAAGCAATTTTTGCCGTGATTTCCAAACGTTTCTTGATTTCTTCTGGAAATTCCCCCTTGTACTTGTAGTTCAAGGAATGTTCAATCGTTGCCCAAAAATTCATGGCCAAAGTCCGAATTTGAATTTCGGCTAGGACTGTTTTTTGACCATCTATAGTATCAACAGGATACTCAATAATCACATGGTATGAACGGTAACCACTTGATTTCATATTGTTGATGTAGTCGCGTTCTTGGATAATGGTCATATCATGTCTGCTACGCAATAGCGTCAAGACTTCGTCCACGTCATCGACAAATTGAACCATAATACGCACCCCAGCAATATCTTGCAAATCTTGAGCGATATTTTCAAGCTTAATGCCTCGGAGTGCCATTTTTTCTTGAATACTCTCAACCGATTTCACACGTCCTGTGACAAACTCAATCGGAGAGTGTCTGTTTTGCTTTCGAAATTGCTTTCGAATCCCTCGCAGTTTGATTTTTAACTCTCCTACGGTTTGGATATACGGATCCAAAAACTTTTCCCAATCCAAAAATCATCATCCCCCTTTATCATGACAAGTCCATTCTTGTCAAATAAATAACTTTTTTATAGAATTAGTATAACATTCTAATTATATCATATTCACTATTTTTATCACAAAGGAAAACTGGCTTATGACACATCTTGAAATAGAATACAAAACCTTATTAAACAAGGATGATTTTAACCGTTTGAGCCCACAATTTGCACAAGTCGCTCCTGTTACTCAAACCAACTACTACTTTGATACAGCGGCATTTGATATGAAAGCCAATCGGATGTCCTTGCGCATTCGCACATTTGACGACCGCGCCGAACTCACTCTTAAAGTGCCCAAAAAAGTTGGCAATTTGGAACACAATCACGATTTGACTTTAGAAGAAGCAAAAAACATTATTCAAACCAATCATTTTCCAAAGATTGCATTTTTTGATCACATTCGAGAAAATGGAGTTGATCCAGCTGCATTGAAGTGTTTTGGGCATTTGACAACCACTCGCCGCGAAATGAAAACGTCTATCGGTTTAATGGCGCTAGATAGCAATCAATACGCTGGCAAACAAGATTATGAGTTGGAGTTAGAGGTGGAAGATGCTGATAAAGGTAAGGCCGATTTTGACCGTTTCCTAGCCCAAAACCACATTCATTTTAAATACGCTAAAAGCAAGGTGGCTCGTTTCAGTGCCACACTAAAATAATTTCAGCCCATTTTTCGTTATAAAATGCTGAATAATTCCATCTTTTTTGATAAAATAGAACTATTAATGTTTAAAGGAGTATATTTATATCATGGCAGAACTTTACGCCGACAAACAATTTAAGCTTTTTTCTCTTTCTTCTAATGTGGAAATTGCCAAAAAAATTGCGGATGCCGTTAAGGTGCCGCTAGGAAAAGTGTCAACACGCAAATTCTCAGACGGCGAAATCATGATTAACATCGAAGAAACTGTTCGTGGTGATGATATCTACATTATCCAATCAACGAGCTACCCAGTGAATGACAACCTTTGGGAGTTGCTCATCATGATTGATGCTTGTAAACGTGCCAGTGCCAACACCGTAAACGTGGTGATTCCTTACTTTGGTTACTCTCGTCAAGACCGCATTGCCGCATCACGTGAACCAATTACTGCTAAACTAGTGGCTAATATGCTTGTTAAAGCTGGTGTTGACCGTCTTCTTACACTAGACCTTCACGCTGTCCAAGTTCAAGGTTTCTTTGACGTTCCAGTAGATAACTTGTACACTGTACCTTTGTTTGCAGAATACTGCTACAACCTTGATTTAAAAGGGGAAGACGTTGTTGTTGTCAGTCCTAAAAACTCAGGAATCAAACGTGCTCGTAGCCTTGCCGAATACCTTGATTCACCTATCGCTATCATCGACTACGCTCAAGACGACTCACACCGCGAAGAAGGTTACATTATCGGTGAAGTTGCAAATAAAAAAGCCATCCTTATCGATGACATTTTAAATACAGGTCGTACGTTTGCTGAAGCAGCTAAAATCCTTGAACGCGAAGGTGCAACTGAGATTTATGTGGTAGCCAGTCACGGATTGTTTGCTGGCGGTGCCGCTGATACGCTAAATACTGCTCCTATCAAAGAAATTGTTGTAACCGATTCTGTTGACACTAAGGAACTTCTTCCTAAAAACTTGAAATACCTTTCTGCCAGTGAATTGATTGCGGATGCTATTATTCGTATCCACGAAAAAGCACCACTTAGCCCACTCTTTTCATACGACGCTAAAAAGGATTAAGATATGATTTATTTTGATAATGCTGCTACTACTCCACTAACTCCGTCTGTCATTGAGGCGATGAAGGATATCATGACTACCGATTTTGGTAACCCTTCTAGCATTCACAGGATTGGACGCCGTGCCAACTACCGCCTGCGTACTTATCGGCAAATGATTGCGTCTGCCCTCAAGACAACTCCACGCCGCATTATCTTCACCTCAGGAGCAACTGAAAGCAACAATACTGCTATTAAAGGCTATGCTTTGGCCAATCAAAATAAGGGAAAACACCTGATTACAACGGCTATCGAGCATCACTCTGTCTTACACACAATGACTTATTTGGAAGAAAGTTTTGGTTTTGAAGTAACTTATTTGCAACCTCAAAACGGGACGATTTCTGCCCAACAAGTGGCTGACGCTTTGCGTAATGATACCATTTTAGTTAGCACCATGTTGGCTAATAACGAAACAGGCGACCTCCTACCCGTCAAGGAAATCGGAGAACTCCTTGAATCGCATCAAGCTGTTTTTCACGTGGATGCTGTTCAGGCCGTGGGAAAACTGGACGTTTTTCCTGAGGAGTTAAAAGCCGACTTTTTGTCTGCTTCTGCCCATAAATTCCACGGTCCAAAGGGCGTTGGTATTTTATATTCGACGCCGCAACACTTTGATAACCTACTTCATGGTGGGGAGCAAGAAGAAAAACGCCGAGCAAGTACTGAAAACATGGTTGGTATTGCTGGGATGGCACAAGCCTTGGCCGATAGTGTGGCAAATAAAAAAGCCAATTATGACCACGTTCAAATCTTGCGTGATGCCTTTTTGGAGGCTATTTCTGGCTTGGACTATTACCTCAATGAAACAGCCAACACGATGCCTCATGTGCTTAATATCGGTTTTCCTCATCACAATAATGCCACATTATTAACCCAGTTAGATTTGGCTGGATTTGCCGTTTCAACAGGTTCTGCCTGCACGGCTGGTACGGTTGAGCCAAGTCATGTTTTAGCCAGTATGTATGGCCAAGACTCACTACGTTTAAACGAGTCTATTCGCATCAGTTTCTCTGAACTCAACACACTATCAGAAGTGCAAGAGTTCGCCCAAAAATTAGTAGAAATAATAGGAAAATAAGATGGCATTTGAAAAAACAATTACATTAACAGACTGCCTATATAGCTATACTCTTAGCGATGACGTTAAAAAATATACCCTTCGCGACACGACTTTTACTCAAAATCGTGTAGGACATTATGAATTGACACGTTTATTGGAAAAAGTCCCTAATTCTGGCGAAGGTTTTGCCCTAAAAATCACTATTAACAAAGAGCTAACAGGCTTTAAAATGAACATTACGGACAAATCTGGTCTACGCCTCGTCAACATTTTCAAATCAGAAGATAACACCATTTTACAAGAGAAATTTTACTTCTTGATGGATAGCCTTGTTGAACGTGATATTTTCACCAAAACATCCGTTTAATGATCATCAGCTTGATTTCTAGTTTTGCTTAGAAATCAGGCTTTTTTTATCGGAATTTATGAAATTTGTTTTTCTTTTCACAAGCTTTTTGTTACAATAGAAGTAACAAATATGAGGAGATGGTATTGTGACGACTGATAAATCTATTCCTAAAGCGACAGCTAAACGGCTATCCTTTTATTATCGTATTTTCAAGCGATTCAATACAGATAATATTGAAAAAGCGAGCTCAAAACAAATTGCAGATGCCATGGGAATTGATTCTGCAACAGTCCGTAGAGATTTTTCTTACTTTGGTGAGTTAGGTCGGCGTGGTTTTGGTTATGACGTCAAAAAATTGATGAATTTTTTTGCGGATATTTTAAACGACCACTCGACCACGGCAGTTCTATTGGTAGGCTGCGGTAATATTGGACGGGCTTTACTACACTATCGTTTCCACGATCGTAACAAAATGCAAATTGTGATGGCTTTTGATACCGATGACAATGAATTGGTTGGGCAAACAACGTCAGACGGCATTCCTATTTATGGTATTTCAACCCTAAAAGAACACGTCAAAGAATCTGGTATTGAAACGGCGATTTTGACCGTGCCAAGTACCAAGGCTCAAGAGGTGGCTGACTACCTCGTCAGTGCTGGTATTCGTGGTATCTTGAGCTTTTCACCTGTACACCTCAGTGTCCCTAAAGACACCATTGTACAATACGTTGATTTAACCAGTGAATTGCAAACGCTATTGTATTTCATGAATCAATCAAAATAATCAGTCTAAAAATACCCTAGAAACAGGATGTTCTAAGGTATTTTTTATTTAAACTAAAATATGCTCCTCTTCTCGAAAACTATAATAACGGTATTTGCCAACAATAATGTGGTCCAAGCAGCAAATGCCAATCATCTCACAAGCCGTTTTGATTTTTTCGGTAAATCGCACGTCGTTTTCACTTGGATGGGGTAGGCCAGACGGGTGATTATGTACGATAATCACAGATGTCGCCATGTTTTTACAAGCATAATAGAGAATTTCACGCGGTTCTGCTACTGACCGTCTAACCGTTCCAATGAAAATCGTGCGTTGCTCGATGATGTGATTTTGTGTGTCTAGGTAAATGGCAACAAGGTGCTCCTGCTTTTGTGCTCCCAATTCCAGCATCATTTTTTGCGCCAATTTTTCACTACTTAAAATGCGCTCGTTGTCTAGGCAAACGTCTTTGAAAATACGTTTGGATAATTCAATCATGGCCTTGATTTCAATGGATTTGACTACTCCTATGCCGTTAATTTGTTGCAATTCCTGCAAAGAAAGGTGTTCCAAATCAGACAGGCGATTGATTTGTTTTAATATTTGCTGCGAAAGGGCTGAAACAGGGAGTTGCTTGGTGCCCGTTCGCAATAAAATGGCCAATAATTATTGGTTGCTTAATTGTTCGGCTCCTAAATGTTGCGGTCTTTCTCGAGGCAACTGAGAAGCGGATGCGGCATCGATTCTATACATAAAAAAGTCCCTCCACTTAATTATTCGTAAGCGAAGGAACTTGTGTTTTAATCTTTGCTGTCTTTTAAACGCAAGGTACGGTGCCAATAATGTTTGTAAAGGGCACTATAACGACCTCTATAATCTTTTTTCCAAGGCTTGTCACGTCCACAAAAATGCAAGAAAACGGTATTTTCAATGACCCAGTTCAAGTTCCACTCACCTGAACTTCTGCCGTAATAAAGCACGTTGTAGCGTGCATCGTAATTGTAGATTTGGTCTGGAATGAGCACCGTGCGATGACCATATAAAGCATTTAGAATATCTTGGTCTGGCAAAAAGAGCAGGTGACTGTTTTTCTCAATGTAATCCAAAATGTCTTTTCGAAAAACCGATTGCCTAATGGCTTCCAAATTCATCAAAAGCACGCCAGAATTGAAGTAACTTTCGGCTTCAAAATTTCGCAAGCGTAGCTTATTGACCAAATTTGAAATATTACCGTCTGACATATGGCTGGCCGCTGCGTACAATTTATCCTCCAAATCCATCTCGTAGAGGGCAACCATGTCATTTAAACACAAAATGTCTGCGTCAACATATAAGATTTTATCCAAATCTTGTGGCAAGTATTCATGTGCCAATAAACGATAATAAATGGTTTCAGGATAACGATTTGTTGTCGGTGCATCTTCAAAGGATTTCTCGCCAATCACAACAGGGTGATAATCAAGACCTAGATTATGGCAAAATGTCTCAATCGCTTCGTTTTGTGCTAGCTCCGTTTTTTGCAGTACATAAACAGAAAATTGCTGATTGGAACTGTTTTGGTGAATGGAATACAAGGTCACCATAAATTGTTGCACATAGCCATCATCGATGGCAAAGAGTAAATTCATTTTTTTCATCGTCATAGTTATTCTAAGTTGTTTGACTGGGCTTGTTGACGTTTGGCAACGTTGTCTTTAATCATTTGATAAAGACTAGCAGCAATTGGCACAGCGACAATCATTCCCAAGACACCCCAAAGTGCGCCACCGATAGTGATGGCCATCAAGACCCACATACCAGGAAGTCCAATTGACCCTCCAACGACACGCGGATAAATCACATTTCCTTCGAATTGTTGCAAAATAACCAAGTAAATCAAGAAGAAGAAAGCTTGTGAAACGGAATGAGTGGCAATGAGGATAAAACCAATGGTTGCCCCAATGTAAGCCCCAACAATCGGAATCAATGAGAAGAAGGCAACAAGGATACCGATAGTTGCTGCGTATGGGAAATCAAGCAGGAACATTCCCAAAGTGGTCAACGTTCCTAAAATCACCGCTTCAATGGTTTGACCCACGAAGAAACCGTGAAAACGCAAGTGTAAAATACCAAAAACATAGCGAATACCGTCAGCGTATTTGCTGATATAAGTATCCATCAAAACATTAAATTGACGTCCCAATTCTTCTTTACTAGCCAAGATATAGATTGAAAAAACAAGGCTAACAAAAATGTTCAAGACTGTTGAAGCAATGGTACTAACAGATGTCAACACGCCTGTTAAAACAGACAAGACTTGATTTAGGAATTGGCGACTGTAATCTGAAAGGGTGGTGGTAATATCAGACAAACTGCCAAAATAATTCAAAGATTCTTTGATGACACGATTGTCACTGATTTCCTTGATAAAATGAGAAAATCCGCTGGTATCAATCCGCAAAAGCGAATTGATACTGACGATTAAGTCTGGCAAGACAATTGAAAATAACCAAAAAATCACAAAAATAAAAGTGAGATAGGCTAAAATCATCGTTATTGACCGCTTGATTTTTTGCAAGATAGGGTGTGTCAAAAAGCGGTCATAGAGGCTCTCGTAAGCACTCATGACAATATTGACAATATAAGCAATTCCCGCACCAATCATAAAGGGAATGCTGGCTTGATAAATAGTATCAACCAAAGCCGCTCCGCTATGCCAATAAGCCAGTATGGCGTAACAAATAATGAAAGCAAAGACAACATAATAGACTTGTTTTTTCTCGAATTTCATAATAACTCCTCGTTCAACGTTCCCATTATAACAAATTAATACCAAATGCGCCATTGTGCGTTTTATGGTATCTAGTTCCTCTTATGCACACAAAAAAACACCTAGAACATTCTAAATATTTTATCCTTTGTAAGTAAAACGTAACTTAGATTTGAGTTTTTCATAGAGCTCTACAACCTTTCGAGTCTAGTAATTCAAGGCCTAATGACTCTATAAAAAGTTATAACCTCTTCAGGCGAAGCTCCCATTATGTCCATTTGAATGTATCATCCTTAAGTGTATTATAACGTTTTTCATCAGATTTATAAAAAACTTTCTTCAAATGCCAATAAACTCGCTAAAAACATTTATATGTAGTCAGTTGGATATTTTTACAATTTTTAAAAAGTCGATAAAAGTTTGCTATGATAAAGCATACAGCTATTGAGAGAACTTGCTTTCTCTAACTGTGATTTGACAAAAGCTTGCAAGACCTGTACAATAGATGGGTTGAAATTATTCATTTTTCTGAAAATACCAACATTATTTCAATTGTTCCTGCCGTGTTTGGCTAGGCTTTTTCATAAGAAACGGTTGCAATAACACGGTCGGACTTGATATTTAGGAGTTTGATTTATGTACCATTTTCTATCTTCCTTAGATAGTTTTGTCTGGGGACCGCCTCTTCTTGTCTTTCTGGTTGGAACGGGATTTTACCTTTCTGTTCACCTAAGACTGCTGCAAGTTTTCCGGCTGCCCAAAGCAATCAAACTGATTTTTGCTTCGGATTCTGACGGTCAAGGGGATATCTCAAGCTTTGCGGCCTTGGCAACGGCACTGGCGGCGACTGTCGGAACAGGAAATGTGGTTGGCGTTGCAACTGCTATAAAACTTGGAGGACCTGGAGCCCTCTTTTGGATGTGGATGGCTGCCTTCTTTGGTATGGCAACCAAGTATGCTGAAGGGGTTTTGGCTATCAAATACCGTACCAAAGACGCTGATGGCTTTATCGCTGGAGGGCCTATGTACTACATCGTTAATGGGATGGGGCAACAGTGGAAACCTCTAGCTATCGCTTTTTCTATTTTTGGTGTCATGGTTGCTCTCTTTGGCTCAGGAACTTTCACTCAGGTGAACTCGATTACCGACTCTCTCAAAAATACCGTCGGCTGGTCGCCACAAGTGATTAGTATTATCTTGGCTATTTTGGTCAGCATCATTATTTTTGGGGGAATCAAATCCATCTCAAAAGTCGCTGAAAGTGTTGTGCCTTTTATGGCTATCATCTACATCATCGCTACTGTGACTATTTTGCTTTCTCATGCAGACAATATTTTGCCAAGTTTGGGACTGATTTTCCAATCTGCTTTCACTGGAAAGGCTGCAACGGGTGGTTTTGCAGGGGCAACAATGGTAACAACTATTCAAGCAGGGATAGCTCGAGGCATTTTCTCTAACGAATCTGGTTTGGGTTCTGCTCCGATTGCTGCGGCGGCTGCCAAGACCAATGAACCTGTTGAGCAAGGACTTGTGTCTATGACAGGAACTTTCATTGATACCATTATCATTTGTAGTTTGACAGGGCTTGCCATCATCGTAACTGGCGGCTGGTCTAGTGACCTAAATGGTGCCATGTTGACCCAATCTGCCTTTTCATCTGTCTTTGGTAATTTTGGGGTTTATGCCTTAACCTTTAGTTTGATTCTCTTTGCTTTCACAACTATTTTGGGCTGGAGCTACTATGGCGAACGCTGCTTTGAGTTTCTATTTGGCGTGAAAGCCATTCCTGTTTACCGCGTTTTCTTTATTGCCATGGTTGCTTTAGGCGGATACATTAGTTTGGAAACCATTTGGGTCATTGCCGATATCGTTAATGGTCTGATGGCTGTGCCAAACTTAATTGCCCTACTTGCCCTCTCACCTGTTATTATCAGCGAAACCAGACGCTATTTTAACAAACACCAATAATGTACCTCTCTCTTTTTTTTCCGATTGTTAAAGGAGCTATTCTTTATGTCATCTACACCAACTTCTAATCTTCAACTGGCTAAGCGTGGCCCGATTGTTAGTATAGTGGCTTACCTGCTCATCTCGATTGCCAAATTGATTGTGGGTTATAGCATTAACTCATCTTCATTGATTGCCGACGGTTTTAACAACGTTTCGGATATTTTAAGCAATGTGACCTTGTTTATTGGTCTGCATTTAGCCAGCAAACCTGCTGACGAGGACCACCGTTTTGGGCATTGGAAAATTGAAGATTTAGCCAGCTTGATCACATCATTTATCATGTTTATCGTTGGTTTCCAAGTGCTATCGCAAACCATTCACAAAATCATTTCAGGAACAACTACTACTATTGATCCTGAAGGTGCCATTGTCGGAGTGGTTTCTGCGATTATCATGTACGGTGTTTACCTCTACAACCGTCGATTGTCTAAAAAGGTCAAATCAAGCGCCCTCGTTGCCGCTGCCAAGGATAATCTTTCTGACGCCGTTGCTTCTATCGGAACGTCTGTTGCCATTATCGCCGCTTCTTTCCACTTAGTCATCATCGATAGATTGGCTGCCATTGTCATTACTTATTTCATCTTGAAAACGGCTTATGATATTTTCATGGAAAGTGCCTTTAGCTTATCAGATGGTTTTGATGACAAGGAACTCAAAAAATACAAAGAAGCCATTTTAAAATTACCAAAAGTCACTGCGGTTAAATCATTGCGCGGACGTTCATACGGAAGCAATATCTACCTCGATATCGTGGTTGAAATGAACCCTGATTTGTCTGTTTATGAAAGCCATGAAATCACGGAACAAATCGAACGCTTGCTTAATCAAGAATTTTCGATTTACGATACCGATGTTCACGTAGAACCTGCCGCTATCCCAGAAGATGAAATTTGGGAAAATGTTTACCACAGACTCCAAAAAAATGAAAAAATCATTCTCTCAAAAATCCCTGATTACGAAGAATTATTGGCAGATAACTTCCGCTTGATTTCAGACGACGGTCAGACTTATTCTAAAGAAGAAATGATTGCGCGTCAAAGACATTATGTCAGTCAATTTGAAGATTTTGAGATGACATCTATTAGCCAAAAAACCAAATTGATTACTTATACGCTTGGAGGAGAGGCTCACACCAGCATTTGGCGCCGCCAAGAAAATTGGTACCTCGTCTTCCACCAAATCACTCCAAAAAAATAAAAAAATACGAAACCCCATCTCTGAGTAGAGATGGGGTTATTTGTTACCAAATATAAGGAATTAAGCGATAACGTACTTTCTTTTGATATTCTGTATAGCCTGTTAGTTCCTTTGACAACACCTGCTCTTCATTTTTTAGCCTTTTGATAATCATGATTGGATATGGTAAAAAAACTAAAAAAGCAATTAAAGAGCCCAGTACTAAAGGCATCGTCAGAAACAGAATAATTGTTGCACTGTACATCGGATGTCTAACAAGACCGTACAAGCCTGTATTAATGACTTTCTGTTCTTCTTTTACCTTCAAGCGCCTGCGCAACAAGTCAGGATTTTTAACCATCAAGACCAGTCCTGCTAGAAACATAGGAACAAACAAGATAACCATGAGCAAAATAGCGTTTGGATAATTTAGCGTCCCCGCAGGAATAAACAAAAGAGCAGCAACCAGAACAACACCTAACAGAAATTTGAGTAAAGCACTAAGACATAACGTGAAAGTCATACAGGACTCCTAACTAGGTCAGAATAGACGGGCACTCCTATTCCTTAACCGATTGCGTTGCGACGTCTTCGCCAAACCATTTTTGGGAAATCTTTTGGAAAATTCCTTTTTGATAAAGTGTTTTGAAACCTTGGTTAATTTTTTCAACTAGCGTTTTGTCAGCTTTTCTCGCTCCAACTGCAAAATCTTCGCCTGTAAATGCACTCGGAATGATGTTGTAGCGGTCCAGCTCGCCTTCTTGTTTCAAGTAATAATTGGCATACACTTCATCAATCAACAAGCCATCAATACGGTTGTTTTTCAAATCAATGAGGGCTTGCGTCAGCGTTTCATACTGTGTGGCATCCTTGCCAGCTACGATATCTTTTAAGACTTTTGGCGAGGCTAAAAAGGCATCATAACCTGACGAACCTGACTGTACGCCTAAAGTCTTGCCCTTCATGTCCGCAAAATCCGTAATGCCAGATGATTTTTTCGTCACCAACACTTGTTTGTTAATCATGTAGGGATTGGTGAAGCGGACTTTTTCTTCCCGCTCCTTAGTCATAGAATAGCCATTCCAAATCAAATCAATAGTGCCATTGTTTAACTCGGTTTCTTTCATATCCCAATCAATGGGCTGCCAATTAACCTTGATGCCGTATTCTTTAAAGACTGCATTGGCTAAATCAACGTCAAATCCTGTGTAGGTGCCATCTCGGTCCTCAAATCCCATGGGAACGAAGGTATTGTCAAAACCAATCGTGATTTCACCTTTTTTCACATAACTATTCCACTGGTCAGTGCTGGCTGCTTTCTTTTTAGCTGATAAATCACACCCACTCAAAGCCATCAGCAAAAGAAGGAGCGTTGTGACTATTGTCCATTTTTTAAATGTCATTTACCCACCACCTCTACTTGGGATTGATTTTTAAAATATGGTCGGAAATGGTTTCGGCAAAGGCCAAATCATGGGTTACGACAATCTGCGTCATGCCTGCTTCACGATTTTGCAAGAGTAGTCTTTCCACTTCTTGACGCAGCTCAGGGTCTAGTGCCGAAGTTGGTTCGTCATAGCCAATGATTTCAGGGTCAATCATCATGGCCCGTGCCAAAGCCACACGCTGCTTTTGCCCTCCAGATAGGGAATAAGGATAGGCGTTAACGTGTTCGCCCAAGCCCAAACGACGCAACAAGCCCATGGCTTTTTCAGTTGCTGCTTCTTTACTCATTCCCATGGTTTTGGTAGGAGATAAAATCAAATTATCTAAAACTGATAAATGGGGAAATAATTGAAAATCTTGGAAAACAAAGCCCAGCAAGTTGAGGTTTTCCAAGTGGTCAATGGGAAAGGTTTTGCCATTATAGATGATGCTACCAGAATCAATTTTTTCAAGTCCTGCTAACATACGAAGCAAGGTCGTCTTTCCCCCACCAGATGGTCCAACAAGGGATAAAATCTTGCCATCTTCAATGGTTAGGTTGAAATGATCAAAAATCTTTTTTTGACCAAACTGTTTGGAAATATTGCGTAATTCTAACATTGGTCACCTTCTTATTTGTAATAATCAAATTTCTTTTCTGTTTGTCGTGAGATGATCGTCACTACACCAATCATCAGCAAATAAAGTGCCCCTGCGATAAACATCGGTGCCAGTGAGGCATCACGGTTGGTTGCTGTTTTACTAGCAAGCAACAAGTCGCCTACCCCCAAGACATAGACCAAAGAAGAGTCTTTGACCAAGTTAATGGTTTCGTTAAAGACGCTTGGGAGAACGATTTTGAACACTTGTGGCAAAATGACATAAAAAATAGTCTGAAACGGGCTTAATTTTAAGACCTTAGCCGCTTCGTATTGCCCTTTAGGAATGGCAGCAATCCCACCACGGAAAATCTCAGCAAAATAGGCCGCGTAATTCAACGTAAAGGCCACAATGGCTGCTGGTAAACGGTCCATAACAATGCCGATGTTTGGCAAGACATAATACAAGAAAATCAATTGCAGCAGCAAAGGGGTACCACGCATAACCCAAACGTATAGGGTTAACAGCCATTCTAACGGTTTAAACTTAATCTGCATCAAAAACGCTAAGACGGCACCAAGAGGAATTGATAAGATAATCACAATGAAAAAAATCTCAATAGTTACCTTTGCACCGTCCAATAAGCTTGGCAGAATTTCCAAAATATAAGACATGTACTCTCCTAAATTAAAATTTATTCTATTATACCAAAATTTTCAGACGATTTGGGTCATATTAGAAGGATTTTTCACTTGATTTCAGAAAAAAAGAAAGCAGGCTAAAACCTGACCTTCTTATTTTTTCTCAATTGGTGCCACACTTGCCAAGAGTTTTTTAAGCCCAACTTCTGGGAAATTGATTTTTAACTCTTGGGTTTGACCTGAACCTGTCACTGACAATACCGTGCCATCACCCCATTTTTTATGGTGGGCAATGTCGCCGATTTGCCAATCAATAGCCTCTTTGCTAGCCGAAGCACTTTGCCCAAACGGCACTGCCTTGCCAGCTTTTGCAAATGGCTGCGCACCGCGGCTTGATTGTGGTTGTACCTTGGCTTTGCGAGATTGAATCGCTTGTTGCAAGCTCATGCCCTGCCCAAATGACATGGTGTCATCACCACCACTATAACGCACTCCATAGGATGAATTGGCTGGGCGTGCTAAGCCTTGGTATTGCAACAATTCTTCGTCAATTTCACGGATGAAGCGTGACGGACGGTTGTAATTGGTCTTACCAAACAAAGTTCGCGTGTTAGCATTGGTCAAAAAGAGGAGCTTTTCAGCGCGGGTAATCCCAACATAAGCTAGGCGGCGCTCTTCTTCCAACTCGTCTTGGTCCTCAGTTGCGCGTGACAATGGAAAAACCCCTTCTTCCATACCAATCAAAAAGACAATTGGAAATTCCAATCCCTTGGCGGCATGCAAGGTCATCAAGGTCACTTCGGCACTCTCTGCTTCGCCATCGTCAGTATCAGCAATCAAAGCCAAATCATTCAAGAAACGGCTGAGTTTTTCAAGACCCGTTTCCCCTTCTGGGGCATCTTCTTGATTGTCATCAAAGTTTTTGGTAACCGTCAAGAATTCTTCGATATTTTCAATACGTGCTTGGCTTTCCAGTGTATTTTGCAAACGAAGAGCTTCTAAGTAGCCTGTCTTGTCAAGGACTGCTTCCACCAATTCGGTAACCGTCATGCCATCAAGCCCATCACGCAAGGTCATGAGTAATTGCGCCAAATCCCAAACAGCTTGTGCAGCTTTTCCTTTGACACCTGATAACATGATGTTAGCCGACGCTTCTAACAAACTCATTTGTTGCTGGCTGGCAAAATCACGGATTTTATCCAAAGTTCCAGGCCCCACACCACGTTTTGGCTCGTTAACAATACGCTCGTAGCTGATGTTGTCTGCTGCATTGGCAATGACATTGAGGTAAGAAATCACGTCACGGATTTCCCTACGACTGTAGAATTTGGTTCCACCAACCATGGTGTAAGGAATGTTCGATTTCAGCAAGGCTTCTTCAATGGTACGAGATTGGGCATTGGTACGGTAGAGAACCGCAAAATCTTTGAAGTTTCGCCCTGTTTCACGCACAATATTGTCAATCGTTGAGGCAACAAAAACAGCTTCCTCACGCTCATCACGCGCACGGTAATAAACAATAGATTCCCCAGTTTCATTATCCGTCCGCAAGGTTTTTGGACGGCGGTTGCGGTTGTTTTTAATCACGCTGTTGGCTGCCTGCAAGATATTTTTGGTTGAACGGTAGTTTTGCTCCAGCAAAATGGTCTTGGCTTCTTTATAATCTTTTTCAAAATCAAGGATATTTTGCATATCCGCCCCACGCCAGCCATAAATGGATTGGTCGGCATCCCCCACAACACAGATGTTTTGGAAACGTGACGCCAACAATTTTACCAACTGGTATTGCGCGTGGTTGGTATCTTGATACTCATCCACATGAATGTACTGGTAACGTTGCTGGTAATAAGCCAAGACATCAGGATTTTTGTCAAACAAACGCAAGGTTAGCATGATAAGGTCATCAAAGTCCATAGCTTCGCTCTGACGCAATTCCTCTTGGTAAGCCTTGTAACATTTGGCAACAATTTGCGAATACATATCGTTGGCTTGTTTTTCGTAAGCCACTTCATCTAGCAAATCGTTTTTGGCATTTGAAATGGTCCCTAAAATGGCTCTCTCATTCCATTTCTTAGGGTCC
The DNA here is from genome assembly GCF_002300045.1 of Streptococcus sp. UBA632. NCBI lineage: Bacteria > Bacillati > Bacillota > Bacilli > Lactobacillales > Streptococcaceae > Streptococcus > Streptococcus sp. UBA632. The sequence continues at coordinate 19,064 of NZ_DBPA01000038.1, forward strand.
AAATTTAGATTTTTGAGAATACGTTTCATCAGGGTGCGTTGTTCCCCAGGGTCAACGATAGTGAAATTACGATTGTAACCAATATGGTCAGCATCACGACGCAAAATGCGCACACACATGCTATGGAAGGTCGCAATCAAGGTATCCTTGGTCGCAGGGTTTAGTTTCATAGCACGTTCACGCATTTCACGCGCAGCTTTATTGGTAAAGGTAATTGCCAAGATATTCCAAGGATTGACAAATTTTTCATCAATCAAATAAGCAATTCGGTGGGTCAAGACACGCGTTTTACCAGAGCCAGCCCCTGCCATGATTAGCACAGGACCTTCTGTCGTTTCAACCGCAAGTCTTTGTTGGTCATTCATTCCTTCTAATAATGGATTCATTGTCTAATACCACGGCTTACCTCACTAGCTAAGTCCGTGTGTTATTCCTCCTAGATAAATAGTCATCAAGATAATGCTTATCTATTGTACCATTTTTTAGAAAAAATGGGGTCCCTTGTCGTTACTTTGTCTGACAGATGCTCAAGAAATAAGAATGAATGCTGTCGTTCTCATCCACCTCAGGATGAAAGGCCAAGCCCAGCTGATTGTGAAAGCGTGCAGCCACAATCTTACCATCTTTTTCAGCTAAAACCTCAACACCCTCGTCAACTTGGTTAATATAAGGCGCTCGAATAAAGGTTGCGGGGACCTCACCCAAATCTCCGAATGAAAGCGGCGTATTAAAGCTCCCCAATTGCCTGCCGTAAGCATTGCGTTTTACCGTGACAGGTAAAGTCGCCAAATGTGTACTCTCTTGGTCTTCAATCTGCTGAGACAGTAAAATCAAGCCTGCACACGTGGCAAGCACAGGCAAACCAGCATCAATTTTACTTTTTAAAGGTTCTAGCATCCCTAAATCACGCAATAATTTGCCCTGAACCGTTGATTCCCCACCAGGTAAAATCATGCCATCCAAGGGAGCTTGCAAATCTTTAGCCTGTCTAATGTCAATGGTTTTGGCTCCCAAAGCGACAATTTTTTGGCGGTGTTCAGCAAAATCTCCCTGTAAGGCTAAAATCCCAATCACTACCATAAAAACCTCCTAGATGCCACGTTCTGCCATGAGCAGTTGAATCTCGTCTTCGTTAATTCCCACCATGGCTTCGCCTAAATTTTCTGATAATTTTGCCAACAATTGTTTGTCTTGGTAATTGGTCACGGCTTGCACAATCGCACGCGCACGTTTTTCAGGGTCACCTGATTTGAAAATACCAGAACCAACAAAGACCCCTTCTGCTCCCAAATGCATCATCAAGGCTGCATCTGCTGGTGTTGCTACCCCACCTGCCGCAAAGAGAACAACTGGCAATTTGCCTGTTTCATGCACGTCTTTGACCAAGTGATAAGGCACTTGCAGTTCTTTAGCAGCAAGGTAAAGTTCATCATCACGAAGCGACTGGAGGCGTGCCGTTTCTTGATTTAACTGACGTAAATGGCGAACAGCCTGCACCACATCTCCTGTCCCAGGTTCTCCTTTTGAACGAATCATGCTAGCCCCCTCAGCCACACGGCGTAATGCTTCCCCAAGGTTTTTAGCCCCACACACAAAAGGCACCTCAAATTGAGTTTTATCAATGTGATAGCGGTCATCTGCTGGCGACAAAACCTCGCTCTCATCGATATAATCAATCTCAATCGCTTCTAAAATCTGAGCCTCAACAAAATGCCCAATACGCACCTTGGCCATAACAGGAATAGAAACCGCTGCTTGAATTTCTTGAATCATTTTAGGGTCACTCATGCGAGAAACACCGCCAGCTGCTCGGATATCCGCAGGAATACGCTCTAGTGCCATAACCGCACAAGCTCCAGCAGCCTCAGCGATTTTCGCTTGTTCAGGTGTCGTGACGTCCATAATCACGCCCCCTTTTAGCATCTGAGCCAATTGTTTATTGAGTTGATAGCGTTGGTTTGTCATAAAAATACCTCATTTACTTTTTGATTGCTTTTCATTATAATAAAATCTGACATGGTATCAAGTGCCATTTTAAAGATTTTTAAAAAGGTCAGATTGGAGAATTATGCTAACTTACACTTTGGACGCACAGGCCAAAATCCCACTTTACGAACAACTGTATCGAGCGATAAAAACAGACATTACCAAGGGCGTCCTAAGGTCGCAGGACAAATTGCCCTCAAAAAGAAGCCTAGCCAAGCATCTAGGCGTTTCCATTGTAACGGTGGAAACCAGTTACCAGCAATTAAAGGCAGAAGGTTACATTTACAGCCAAGCTAAAAAAGGCTTTTTTGTAGCAGATATCAAGTCTCAACGTCCGATGGTGAGAAAAACAGCAAGGTTAGTTTCTCTTCCAAAAACCAGGTCAGATGATACCTCGCCCAGCCTTAACCTTAGCAATAATCAGACCAATCCTGAAACCTTTCCCTTTGCCACTTGGTCCAAATTGCTCCGTCAGGTGCTTAATAACCACCAAACTGAATTGATGCAAGCCTCACCCAGCCAAGGGCTTTGGGAACTCAGACAAGCTATTGCCCAACATTTAAATGATTACCGTGGCATGGTGGTGGACCCTAGGCAGATTGTCATCGGGGCGGGAACGGAATACCTCTACACCCTACTGATTCAGCTGCTGGGTCTAGATAAGACTGTGGCGGTGGAGGAGCCTTCCTATCCTAAAATCACCAAGATTTACCGACAATTCAACATGACACAAGTCCCCATTGCAATGGAAAAAGACGGGCTTAGTGTGGCACAACTCCAAAAAGGATTACATCAGCATCCACGAACAAGAATCAGGGCTGCACTTTATCATGACTATTGACAGCCACTTGTCTGAAGATGCCATTTGCCAGAAAAGTCGGCAAAAAGGCTTGCAACTAACGCCTATCTCCCACTACTACCAACACCACACGCCCCAATCTACCAATGCCTTCATCGTGAACTATGCCAATATTACGGCCCCACAAATTGAGCAAATTATCCAAATGTTGACGGAAATTCTCCTATCAGAGAGTTAGTTTCCAAACATTTTAGAATATCTCATTGACAAGGTTCGCTTTTTTTGTTATCATATTTGAAAATTTAATAGCAAACCGAATGATGTTATTCAGGAGAAGAAAGGTTTTCCTTTCGCCGAAGGAGTTACGCTCTCAGGTGTCTAAGACAGGACTGGATGACGGACGGACTTCTGGAGAGACCTGATGATGACAATCATCACCACGTTAGAAACGTGGATACAGGCGCCGAAGGGGCAAAGTTGTCACAGACAACTCAAACTCTCAGGCAAAAGGACAGAAGATAAGAAATACTTGTAGGCTCTTGTTTTTTTGAGTACCAGCAGGTATTTTCCTATCACTTTTCAGGAGTTATCGTAATGATAGCTCCTTTTGTAATAGCATCGTTTGGGGGATATGGTATAGGGAGAAAAAGAATGATGCTCAATTTTTTTAACAGTCTTGACAATGTCGTCTGGGGTGCACCACTGCTTATCTTGCTAGTGGGAACAGGCTTTTACTTCACTGTTCGCCTTGGCTTACTCCAAGTCACGCGATTGCCAAAAGCCTTTCGCTTAATTTTTGCGGATGACAAAGGGCAAGGGGATATTTCCAGTTTTGCTGCCTTAGCGACTGCACTTGCCGCCACTGTTGGAACAGGAAACATCGTGGGAGTTGCAACCGCTATCAAATCAGGTGGTCCAGGGGCGCTATTTTGGATGTGGGTTGCTGCTTTCTTTGGAATGGCGACCAAGTACGCTGAGGGACTTCTAGCTATCAAATACCGTACAATCGATGACAACGGGGAAGTTTCAGGTGGCCCCATGTACTACATTGTCAATGGGATGGGCAAACGCTGGAAACCTTTGGCAACCTTCTTTGCCATTGCAGGTATCTTAGTCGCTTATTTTGGAATTGGAACGTTTTCTCAGGTTAATTCCATCACATCATCACTTGAAAATTCCTTTGCGCTATCGCCTCAGATTGTCAGCATTGTGATTGCCGTCATCGTGGCTATTGTTATCTTTGGCGGTATCCAATCCATTTCAAAAGTTGCTGAAAAAGTGGTGCCTTTCATGGCCGTCGTTTACATCACGGCAACATTGATTGTTATTTTTGTGCATAGTGAGCAAATCGTGCCTGCTTTTAATGCTATTTTCAAAGGAGCCTTCACTGGTACGTCTGCTGTTGGTGGATTTACGGGTGCGGTTGTTAAAGAAGCTATTCAAAAAGGGATTGCACGCGGAGTCTTTTCAAATGAATCTGGGCTTGGTTCTGCTCCTATCGCGGCTGCAGCTGCCAAAACAAAAGAGCCTGTGGAACAAGGGCTTATCTCAATGACAGGGACTTTTATCGATACCATTATCATTTGTACCTTAACAGGACTTTCTATCATGGTAACAGGACAGTGGAAAGTCGCAGGACTCGAAGGGGCACCACTTACCCAATCAGCCTTTGCATCTGTTTTTGGAACACCAGGTATTCATGCTTTAACCTTCTGCCTTGTTTTGTTTGCTTTTACAACTATCCTAGGCTGGTCTTACTACGGTGAACGTTGTTTTGAATTCCTTTTTGGAACCAAATACATCAAACTCTACCGTATTATCTTTGTCATTATGGTTGCCTTGGGTGGTTTCCTCAAACTGGATTTGATTTGGGTGCTTGCTGACATCGTGAATGGTCTAATGGCTCTACCAAACCTAATCGCTTTGTTGGCTCTTTCACCAATCATTATTTCAGAAACCAAAGATTACTTTGTTCGTCAAAAACAAGCAGCTGACGCTGAAGAGTTGGTAGGGTTAGCAGATAACTTAGTTGAAGACTAAAAAAGAGAGAAATTTCCCTCTTTTTATGTTCTTATTTTGATTTGATATAGTTGACACCATCTGCTTTAGGAGCCACGGATTGACCAAAGAAGGCTGCTAAAACAACAATTGTTAAGACGTATGGTGTGATTTTGAGGTAAACAGATGGAATGTTTGAGAAGAGCGGTAATTGTGCTCCGATGATTGCCAATGATTGTGACAAGCCGAAGAATAGACTTGATAGCATGGCACCGACTGGATTCCAACGTCCGAAAATCATGGCTGCAAGAGCGATAAATCCAGGTCCTGCGATCGTTGTAACGGCGAAGTTATTTGAAATGGTTTGAGCATAAACCGCACCACCAATACCACCGAAGAACCCTGAAATCATAACCCCTAAATAACGCATGAGGTAAACATTGATTCCAAGTGTATCCGCTGCTTGAGGGTGTTCACCAACAGAACGGAGGCGAAGACCAAAGCGAGTCTTGAACAAGATAAACCAAGATACAAATGAAATAAGAATAGCCACATAAGCAACCAATGACGTGTTGTTGAAAAAGACTTGACCGATAAATGGGATATCTTTTAAAACAGGGAATGAGAAACGACCAAAGGTCTCTGAAATGGTATTGGTTTGTCCTTTACCAAATAAGAAACGGCAAAGGAAAACGGCTAGTGACGGAGCAATCAAGTTCAATACCGTACCAGACACGATATGATCTGCACGGAAGTTAATGGTCGCAACAGCATGAAGAAGAGAAAATAGAAGTCCTACAACTCCTCCCACCAAAGAAGCAATCCAAGGTGTCGCACTGCCAAACACATCTGCACAGCTTAGATTGAAGAGAACCCCTGAGAAAGCCCCCATAACCATGATACCTTCAAGACCAACGTTGACAACCCCACCACGTTCTGAGAAGGTTCCACCGATACTTGTGAAAATAAGTGGTGCAGAATAAATGAGCATGGAAGAAACTAATAAGGCTAATGTTGTTGTAAAAGTCATTTTATTTTCCTCCTTCTACTTTTTTAGAGTTAAGAAAACGACGGATAATGTAATCAGAACCAACAAAGAAGATAATGAAAGCTGAAATAACATCAACAATCTCTGAAGGAACGCCAATCATACCAGTCTTACCAACGGAAAGTACTGCATACAAGAAAGCTGCAAACGGAATCCCAATGGCATTATTGATCGCTAATAGTGATACGGCCATACCATCCCAACCAATGCTAAGTGAACTTGTTTGCGTATAAACATTTTCAAAAGTTCCAAGTCCTTCGACTGTTCCACCAAGTCCTGCAATGGCACCTGAAATCACCATAGACATGATGATAAGGCGTTTTGATGGCATCCCTGCATATTCTGAAGCATGTGGGTTAATCCCCACAGAAGTGATTTCATAACCAAGTGTGGTTTTCTTCATCATAAACCATACGATAACCACAGCAATTAAGGCAATGAAAATACCGATATTAATACGTGAGTGGTCCGTCAAGTTAGACAACCATTCAATTTGATAAGATGCGTTTTGAGAAACTTTGATCGTAGCTTCTGTCGTACGCATGATGCTATCTGAAAAGACGTCTTGAATGAGGTATTGTGTTGAGTACAAGATAATGTAGTTCATCATGATAGTTACAATAACTTCACTTGTTCCAAGATAAGCACGTAAAATACCTGGGACAGCTGCAGCCAATCCTCCAGCCACAAGACCAATCACAATAGTACAAAGAACTGAGATTGGTTTTGGCAAATCAGGGAAAGAAAGGGCAAACCAGCCAGCCATTACCCAACCAATCAAGGCTTGTCCTGGAAGTCCGATATTGAAGAAACCAGCTTTAGAAGCAACTGAGAAACCAAGGGCAATCAAGATAAGTGGCCCCATAGCACGAAAAATTTCACCAATATTTTTGATAGAACCAAATGCAGTGTAAAGCAAGTCGTTATAAGCCCAAAATGGGTTATAACCAAAGATGAGCATGAGCACTGCTCCTAGTAACATCCCTAGAAAAACAGCTATTAAAGGAACTGCCCAGCGTTGTGTTTGTTTAGACATTAGCTTCCTCCTTTGTCACATGGCCCCCAGCCATCAAAATACCAAGTTCTTGTTTGTTTGTTTGACTAGCATCTAGCATACCTTGAATTTTACCATCGTGAATAACGGCAATACGGTCAGAAACATCCAAAATTTCATCCAATTCAAAACTAATCACTAAGACAGCTTTCCCTTTGTCACGTTCTGCAATTAAACGTTTACGGATGTATTCAATCGCACCGACGTCCAAACCACGGGTTGGTTGGCTAACGACTAACAAATCAGGGTTCAAGTCAATTTCACGAGCGATAACGGCTTTTTGTTGGTTACCACCTGAAAGTGAGCCAGCTGATACTAATTCATTTGCCGCACGAACGTCAAATTCTGACATCAATTTGCGAGCATGTTCATTAATGTTTTTATAATTCAAGAAACCATTTTTGCTAAACGGCTCTTTGTAGTACGTTTGCAAAACAATGTTTTCAGCAATGGTCATATCAAGAACCATTCCGTCACGGTGGCGGTCTTCTGGCACATGCCCAACACCAAGTTCTGTAATTTTACGTGGACGTTTGTTGGTCATGTCTTCACCTTTGATAACAATGCGACCTGATTCGACTTTGCGAAGTCCAGTAATGGCTTCTACCAATTCACTTTGACCATTGCCATCAATACCAGCAAGCCCGACAATTTCACCCGCACGCACATCCAATGACAAATTCTTCACGGCCGGCACTCCACGATTTTCATTAACCACCAAATCTTTAACAGACAAGACAACTTCTTTTGGATTAGCTGCTTGTTTTTCTGTTTTGAAGGAAACGGCACGTCCAACCATCATCTCAGCCAATTCTTCACTGGTTGAATTAGCAACTGGAACAGTTTCAATAGATTGACCGTGTCTGATAACCGTTACCCTGTCGGCAACCGCACGAATTTCGTCCAATTTGTGCGTAATCAAAATGATTGATTTGCCTTCTTTAGTCAAATTACGCATGATATTTAGCAATTCTGCGATTTCAGACGGTGTCAAAACGGCTGTCGGCTCATCAAAGATGATAATGTCAGCGCCACGATACAAGGTTTTCAAAATTTCCACACGTTGTTGTGCACCGACTGTTATGTCTGAAATTTTAGCAGAAGGATCCACCGCTAAACCATATCGTTCCGACAAAGCTTTGATCTCTTCGCTAGCTTTTTTCAAATTAAGCACACCACCTGTTGAGATTGTTTCATTCCCCAAAATGATGTTTTCAGCAACTGTGAACGCTTCAACCAACATAAAGTGTTGGTGCACCATTCCGATTCCTATTTTTGAGGCTTTAGCAGGCGAATCCAGTTTAACCTTTTCACCTCTTACCAAAATATCCCCGCTGGTTGGTTGTAATAAACCTGAGAGAATGTTCATCAATGTTGATTTACCTGCACCGTTTTCTCCCAAAAGTGCATGAATCTCACCCCTACGAACATCTAAATTAATATGGTCATTGGCAACAAAATCACCAAATTTTTTAGTAATGTCACGCATTTCAATGACTTTTTCTTCTGCCATGTTAATCCTTTCAATATAATTATCTTTAAGTCAGTTAAGCCCATTACTCTCATTAATGAGCTTAACTGAGGAGAAAATTAAAAGTTCCTCAGCTGTTAAAAAGGCGACCTCTCGGCCGCGCTTAAAGAACGACAATTAATCACTTAAACCATCTGGAACAGTGATGTCACCGTCGATAATTTTTTGTTTTGCTGACTCAACAGCTTCCTTAATGTTGTCAGGAAGGCTGCTTGTTGTAATATCAATACCACCATCAGCAAGACCATATGTTTTTGTTTGGTCACCCTCAAACTTCTTGCCTTCAAGTTGCTCGTTAGAGATATCTTGAACGACTTGGCCAACTTTCTTGATTGTAGAAGTCAAGACAAAGTTAGATTCTTCTTTGTTTGAAGCTTTGTAGTCACCTTCGTCTGCTTGGTCACGGTCAACACCGATAACCCAAACTTTTTTATCACTATCTGCCGGTAATTTTTCATCGATTTCTTTGGCTTCAGAGAATACACCAGTACCTGAACCACCAGCTGCTTGATAGATAACGTCAGCACCACCAGCGTACATAGTCGCAGCAATTGTCTTACCCTTAGCAGAATCAGCAAATGAACCAACGTATTGAACATCCACTTTGATTGAACTATCTACTGATTCAACACCAGCCTTAAATCCAGCTTCAAAACGTGTGATTGTATCTGATTCAACACCACCTACAAAACCAACGTGTTTTGTTTTACTTTGCATAGCGGCAGCGATACCGGCAAGGTAGGCTCCTTCGTTATCTGCGAACAGAACACTCTCAACGTTGTCGTGACCAGAAACAACATCATCAACGATAACGTAGTTAACGTCTTTATTGTCTTGAGCAGCCTGATCTATAGCATCGTGAAGGTTGTAACCAATACCAAAAACAAGGTTGTAACCATTTGAAACAGCAGAATCAAGGTTTGTCGCGTAATCTGACTCACTATTAGATTGGAAGAATGTGTAGTCAGTATCTTTCTTCAAATCGTGTTCTTTGCCCCAAGCTTGAAGACCTTCCCAAGCTGATTGGTTAAATGATTTATCATCAATACCACCAGTATCTGTAACAAGGGCAACTTTCACTTTAGAATCTGAATCAGATGATGAGTTAGAACGACTACATGCAGCTAGACTCAATGCTGCAACGGCAGCAAGACCAAGACCAACAATTTTTTTGTTCATGAAAATGAACTCCTCCTTAAAAATACACGCAATAAGATTGCAAATTTATCGAGTCAGACGACTCAATCCATACAACAGGCTATAAAGCTTTAAAACTGTGGCATCAACCACTTGACTATCATCACGACCGTCTTTATTATCAAGTTACTAAAAAGTTCAGTAACCTTCTGTCACGGTTTCACCACTAACTATGGCAACACCTGATGACGTTCCAATTCGAGTAGCACCTGCTTCAATGAAAGCTTCAGCATCTTCGTAAGAACGTGCACCGCCAGCTGCCTTAACGCCAATATTAGGGCCAACCGTTTCACGCATCAACACGATATCTTCAACCGTGGCGCCAGCCGCTGAAAAACCAGTTGAGGTTTTCACAAAATCTGCGCCAGCAGATACCGCTAATTGACACGCTTTAACTTTTTCGTCATTGGTAAGCAGACACGTTTCAATGATGACCTTGACCAACTTGTCTTGGCTAGCCTCAACAACTGCACGAATATCTGCTTTTACGACTTCGTACTGACCTGATTTTAACTGACCGACGTTGATAACCATATCGATTTCATCTGCACCGTTTGCGATGGCATCTTTAGTTTCAAAAGCTTTTACGCTGCTTGTGTTTGCTCCCAAAGGAAAGCCAACCACTGTACAGACTTTTACGCCAGTACCAGCCAAGGTTTTCGAACAATGAGCCACCCAAGTCGGATTGACACAGACGCTAGCAAACTGATACTCAACCGCTTCTGAAAGCAAGTGATCAATTTGCTCTTGGGTACTTTCGGGTTTTAATAACGTATGATCAATGTACTGATTAATAGGCATTTTTGCCCCTTTCTGATCTATTTTGATCGTTTCCTAAAAAACAAACCCTTTATATTTTACCATTTTTTTCAAAATATGTAAGTCCTTTTTATCATTTTTTTACAATGAAACAAAATTGTAAAATCCGAAGTATCCTTCTATCAAGAAAAAAACAAGGAAATTGCCCTAAAATCCGATAATATCAATTGTGACAACCATGTCATATTTATTTATAAACATAAGAACTATCGGATTTTACTGAACTTTTTCATCTTATATATAGCTAATTGACAAGAATTAGTAAGGGAGAGGAAATAGTTTTGCCCGCTTTTTTCTATTATTATTTTATAAAAATTCTAATAATGTTCTATAAATATACAAAAACCTTTTCTAAAGAAGGCTACTAAGGCCCTTTAGAAAAGGTTGGTTCACTCTTTAATGCTTTGTAAAATATAATAACCTTTGTCGCGTTTTAAAATGGTAGCATTGCCAAAAACGTCCTCCATTTTAGCTTTGGCACTTGGTGCTCCTTGCTTTTTCTGAATAACCAGCGTCAAGCTACCACCCGAATTAAGATGCGTGATGCTTTCACCAATCATTTCATGCACAATTTGTTTTCCTGCTCTAATAGGAGGATTGGTGATGATGTAATCAAAAATTCCTTCCACTTGCTCATAGACATTTGACTGGAAAATAGTGGCCGAAATCCCATTTTTCTCAGCGTTTTTACGGGCCAAGTCAAGGGCACGGTTATTGACATCAACCATGGTTGGCTTCACTCCTTGCACCTTTGCTAAGGCAATTCCTAAGGGACCATAACCACACCCAAGGTCCAAAAGCGTCTTTCCTGCTTCAAAAGAAACCGCATTGAGAAGCACTTGACTTCCATAATCAATCATTTTTTTAGAAAAAACACCAGAATCGGTCAAAAAAGAAAAGTGTTGTCCTAACAAGGTAACCTTCAACTCATGAATATCGTGAGCGCTGTCTGGATTTTCTTCATAATACATATTTGTCTTTGTCATTTCCCTACTCCTTCTCAAACGTTTTATTATTTTATCATATATTGTAATGGTTTTCAATTAGATTATAAAATGCTATAATGAAGCAATAACCTCAGTAGGAGCGTAACATGACACGTGAGTTTATCAATTTTAACGACATTTCTCGAGAATCTTGGCAAGAATTGCACCAACATACCAAACCCCTCTTGACGGCAGAAGAACTTGAAGCTATCAAAAGCCTTAACGATAAAATCAGCATTCAAGACGTGATTGATGTGTATTTACCATTGATTAGCCTGATTCAGATTTATAAAAAGGCACAAGAAAACCTCTCTTTTGCTAAAAGTATTTTTCTAAAGAAAGAAGCCTGCCAGCGTCCTTTTATCATCGGTATTTCTGGTTCGGTAGCTGTTGGCAAATCAACTACTAGTCGTCTGCTGCAAATCCTTTTATCACGGACATTTAAAAATAGCAAAGTGGAAATGGTCACGACAGATGGCTTCATTTACCCCAATAGCGTGCTTATGGAACGGCAGATATTGAACCGCAAAGGCTTTCCTGAAAGCTATAACATGGAGTTGCTCTTGAACTTCCTCGATTCTATAAAAAATGGCATGACGGCTGAAATTCCTGTTTACTCGCATGAAATCTACGATATTTTACCTGATGAAAAGCAAGTGATTCAGTCGCCTGATTTTCTCATTCTTGAAGGCATCAATGTCTTTCAAAATCAGAAAAACACTCGCCTTTACATGACAGGTTACTTTGATTTTTCCATTTACATTGATGCTGATATCAATAACATCAAAAAATGGTATTTGGAACGTTTCGATAGTTTGCTCGAGTTGGCTAAGACAGATAAAAACAATTACTACCACCGCTTTGTGCATATGGAGCGTGAAGAGGTCCTTAAAATTGCTGAGGATACTTGGGGAAGCATCAATCTCGTGAATTTGAAAAAATACATCGAACCCACACGAAACCGAGCAGAATTGATTTTACACAAGGCTTCTGATCACAAAATTGATAGAATTTATTTGAAAAAGTGATAAAGACTTGCCAAAAGTCAAGAAATTCTATATAATGATATAGTTAGATTAATTTGGAGGTGAAAACATTGGCAAATATTAAATCAGCTATCAAACGCGCTGAACTTAACGTTAAACAAAACGCTAAAAACTCAGCACAAAAATCAGCTATGCGTTCTGCTATCAAAGCATTTGAAGCTAACCCATCTGAAGAGCTTTTCCGCGCTGCTTCTTCTAGCATCGATAAAGCTGAATCAAAAGGGTTGATTCACAAAAATAAAGCTAGCCGCGATAAAGCACGTCTTGCTGCTAAATTGGCTAACTAATATCCAATGAAAACTCCAAATGGAGTTTTTTTATTACCACACAAAAAGGTATTGGAGAAAATCCAATACCTTTTTGTGTTTATCAATGATGGTGGTTAAAACGCACTTCAAAAATTGTTCCTTTAGGTGTATTGTCTTTGACTGTAATGGTTCCCTTTAGGGCGTCCACGATTTGTTGAGCTAGGGACAAGCCTAAACCAAATCCACCCTTTTGACGCGTTCTTGACTTGTCCACTCGGTAGAATCGGTCAAAAATCTTCAGCTTATCGCTATCACTAATACCGATACCATTGTCCGCAACCGTGATAATGGTGTGTCTTTCCGTTGTTTTAACGGTAAATTCAACCACGCCATCTTCATCCGTGTACTTAATGGCATTATCAAATAAGATGGTCAGCAATTGTTTGAGCAAGACACGGTCTGATTTGATCGGGTGGGTAGCTAGATTTTGCCCAATAAAGATACGATTACTCTCCTCGGCAATGAGGCTGTAATTTTCAAAGACTTCATCGAACATGGTTGGCTGAATCATTTCTAAATCAACCTTCAAGACATCATCTCGCCGAGCCAAATTGAGCAAATTGGTAATCAAAAAGCGCATATTACGGACTTCGTCAAGGCTAGCCGCAATGCTTTCGCTATTATCTAAAATCGTGTCATTAGGTCTTCTAAACAAACCTTCCAAACGGTTTTGCAAAACAGCTAATGGCGTCCGCAATTCGTGACTGGCATTTTCCACGAAGGCTTTTTGCTTTTCATAACTTTCCAAAATCGGCTTACGCGTCCAATTGGCAAGGTAGATGCTCGCCAAAATGGAAATCATCCAGAAAATCACCATGACTGTGATCGTAATGGTCACGTAACGTTCATTAGCTTCGTCCAGCTGCCGCACGCTAATCAAAAAAGTTGCGTACTTAATCGCTGGATAATCCGCATCATCGACTTTGACCGTCAGCACATGGTATTTTTCATTTTGCCCGAAAATGGTTTTGATTTTTTCCTCTTTAATCTCCCCAATGCTATCCTCATCAAGGCTGTAAGATAAAGCACCAAATTGGAGAAAGGCGTCCAAGGCATTTAAAATCTTGCCCTTTTTATCGTACAAAAGAACACTCACATTGGTTAGCGTTTCGCCGTTGAGGGCTGATTTGAGTTTGCTGCCATTTTCACCCGCAAAAAAGGATTCATAGTCCGAATCATCAACCTGCAAAGAATCGCTGCGCTTCATCGTCCGAGCGACATAATCATTAGCATTATAAGCAGCATTTTGCAAATTGGTATCCACTGTCGAATACAAACCAAAACGCATGATTTGCAAGATAATAACAGTCATGACGATGAAAATACCTGTAAAGACCGCGAAGAAATGGAAGAAATGCGAAAAGGTTGTCCCTGATAGTAATTTCTTAGACCACTTATTCCGCATCTTTTAGAATGTACCCCACACTACGCAGTGTTTGAAGGTTTTTGGCAAACTCAGTTCCCTTCAATTTTTTGCGTATTTTAGACACATAGACTTCCACCACCGAAATGGTCGTATCACTGTCAAATCCCCACAAACGGTCAAAAATTTGTGATTTTGGCAAAATAACGTTTTGGTTTTGTAAAAAGTAAACCAACAAATCAAATTCTTTACCAAGCAATTCAACGACTTTTCCGTCAACAGTTGTGGTATTTGTCGCGGTATCAACGGTCACTTCTTTGTAAGACAAGGTATTGCTATTGTATTTTCCAGAGCGTTTCAAAAGGGCCTGAATACGCATTTTCAACTCTTCAAGGTAGAAAGGCTTAGTCAAGTAATCATCTGCTCCCAACTCAAAACCATGCCCCTTATCATCAAGGCTTTCTTTCGCTGTCATAATCAAAACAGGCGTCGAAATACCTTTTTCACGCAATTCTTTAAGCACTTGGAAACCGTCTTTTTCAGGTAACATAAGGTCAAGCAAAATCAAGTCATAGACCCCACTTTCAGCTTCATAAAGACCTTCTTCACCGTCAAAAACCTGCATCACATCCGCAAAATCATCCAAGAAATCAAAGACAGAATTTGACAAGCTCAAATCATCTTCAACTAACAAAATCTTAATCATAGGCTATCTCCTTACAATCTTATTAACATCCTCTTAAGTTCATGTAAATCATGTTTTTATTATTCTAGCCCAGATAACTTAAGACTAGCTAAATCAGATAACAGTTAAAAACGTCTGAGCTGCCTCAAACGTTTTTAATGATTTTAATGGTCATTCTTTTTATAGTTCAGCCAAAGCACTTTCAACAGCAGCTTTGCTTGTGTTAATCAAGTTGATACGAGCTGAAATTTCTTTAATACCCATTGTGATGTTACGGCTGATAGCCATGTCATCTAATTGTGGTTCAAAGAAGGCTTTGTATTCTTCCAAACGTTCAGGTGTTTTGAAGGTGTTAGCTGGGTAAATGACAAATTTGTCAAAACTCATATCGCCTCCAAGTGCAGAGGTAATCCAATCCCAGTTTTCACAAGCCCAATTCCAGAAGGCTCCTTGTGAGAAGTCCTTGTTAAGGAATGGACGGTACCAGCTCATGGCAAGGTCTTGCGGTTTCACAACATCTTTGTTTTTCAATTCGCCCAAGATGCGCTCAACGGTTGCTTTTTCTTTGGTGTTAGACAAGGCAGCAGCCAATTGACGACGGAAGTTACCATCATTAGTCTTAACGTAGCAATCCAAGTATAATGATACCAATTCTTCTGTTTCAGCGTGTTTTACTTGGTTGGCCAAAACAGATAAGCGGATTGAAGCAGGGATAGATTCGATGTTTTCTTTGTGAGCGTCAAAGATTTCTTCGGCTTTAGCCACAGCGTCCGCATTGTCTGCATAAAGCATCAAGCTAATCGCTTTTTGACGAACCATTTCATCTTCGTCAGATTCTCCAACTTGTGGTTCAAATCCTAGACGGTCATAATTCTTTTGCATCAAACGGTTAACCAAGGCTTTGAATTCAGCTTGGGCTTCACTACCTTCGTCCATAAACATATCCAAACCATCCACAACTTGCGCAATTGCTTCAGACACAAGGTAAGAAGTTTCGTCTGTCAATTTAGTCAATAATGGAATCAATTCCGCATAAGGAATCTCACCACTTTCAGCCAAAAGACGGCGTTCTTGAACTACTTGTAGTTTTGATGTGGTATCAAGTTCTGTTAATTGGTTAAGAACAGCCTTCAACAATTGACCTTTGTAATTAGTGATGTAGTGAGCTGTATTAGCAGTGTTCAAACGAAGCGCACCTTCATTTTGAGCGGCTAATTGGCTAAAGTTTGGAATAGCAAGGCGTTCTTCAGTCAAGGTTTCTGGCAAGCCTGTCCAGTTGGTATTCAATGGAATTGGCCAGATACGGTTTTGGTCTTGTCCTTCTCCGATGAAGAATTGTTTTTGGCTAAGAACAAGCGTATCATCTACCACTTCTGCTGTCACAACTGGGTAACCTGGTTGTTCCAACCAAGCATCCATAAAGGCAGCAACGTCTTTGCCTGATGCTTCTGATAAGGCATCCCAAAGGTCATGACCGATGGTATTGCTGTATTGGTGTTTTTCAAAGTAAATCTTCAAACCTGCTCTGAAATCATCATCACCGAGCCAACGACGAAGCATGTGCATCAAGCGGCTTCCTTTAGCATAAACAATGGCAGGGTCAAATAAGGTATTAATTTCATCTGGGTGGTTAACAGCTACGTGAACAGATTGCACACCGTCAGTCGCATCACGTTGAAGTGCTAAAGGCACACCTGTTGTTTGGAAATCTTCAAAGATGTTCCAAGAAGGTTCAATAGCATCGATAGACACGTATTCCATCATGTTAGCAAATGATTCGTTAAGCCATAGGTCATCCCACCATTTCATGGTTACTAGGTTACCAAACCATTGGTGAGCTAATTCGTGAGCAACGACAAGCGCAACATTTTGACGGCTCTTAACGGTAGAATTTTCATCAACGAGCAAGTACACTTCACGGTAAGTTACCAAGCCCCAGTTTTCCATAGCACCAGCTGAGAAGTCAGGAAGTGCCACGTGGTATGACAATGGGATAGGGTAGCGAACACCAAAATAATCTTCGTAAAAATCAATCACGCGAACAGCGATATCCAAGGCAAAATCCAATGTTTTTGGATTGTGGGCTTTGGTTGAGAAGACACCAACTTCTGTTCCGTTTTTACTTGATGCTGTTTTACCTTGCAAATCACCAAGTGCAAAGGCTAAAAGATATGATGACATGCGTGGAGTGGTATCAAAAGTCCAAAGACCTGTTTCTTTGCGGCGTTCTGCATCCACTTCAGGCATGTTTGATAGAACAATTTCATCAGCAGCTTGGTCAAATTTGATGCTCAAATCAAAGGTTGCTTTTGCTTCAGGTTCGTCAACACATGGGAAGGCTTCACGAGCAAAGTGGCTTTCAAACTGTGTTGAAATTACTTCTTTTTTCATGCCATCTACTGTGTAATAAGATGGGTAGATACCTGTCATGTTATCCGTGATTTTTCCTGAGAATTCAATCACAAGTGTAATTGTCCCTGTTTCTGGTAGGTCAATACTAAGTGATTCTTGTTGGTTATCAACCTTGAAATCCAAGTTTTGATTGTCCAATAAAACAGATGCAATGGTTAAATCTTTTTGGTGGAATGAAATGACATTGTCTAAAGCTTCACCGGTAATAGCGACATTTCCTGAAAATGATTTTTCAGTACGATTGATGTCAAGAAAAATGTTGTAATTTTCAGGAACAAATTTTTCAATAAAATGTTCTACAGTTTTCATATAACTCCTTTAGAATACAGAAATGAGGTTTGATGCCTCATCCCTCACTTCAATTTGATTCATTATCACTAACTCTAGTGGCATAAAGATCACCGAACCCTAATATTATACCACAAACAGGGCCTATCTGTCAGAACTAACCTACAAAAAGTAAGTGAGTTGCCTTACAATTCGATAATTTTACCTGTTTTGAGATAAACCACCCATTCACAAATATTGCGGGCATAATCACCGATACGCTCTAAATAGGTGATGACTTGAAGGTATTCTTTTCCTGCAAAAATCGTATCAGGTTGTTGACGGATAGCTTCAACTGCCATGTTTTGGATTTCACGGAAATAGTTATCGATGACTTCATCAGAAGCAGCGACTTCATAAGCTCTTTCTTCGTCACCTGTAATATAAACATCAAGAGCTTCTTCTACCATGCTACGCACGGCTTTTCCCATTTTCTTGATTTCTTCTTCAACCTCTGGCAAACGGGTTTCACCTTTGACACGGATAGTCGCTTTTGCAATAGAAGCAGCATGGTCAGCCATACGTTCCACATCGCTTGAGGCTTTCAAAACTGTGATAACAGTTCGCAAATCGTGTGACACAGGTTGTTGCAAGGCAATGATTTCAAGTGATTTCTTCTCCAACTTGGTTTCAAAATTATTGACAACCTCATCCCCTTCAATAACCTCTTTTGCTAATTCGCGGTCGTGGCTAATGAACGCACGCACTGTTTTATTGATTTGTGATAAAACCTCAGTTCCCATCGCATAAAACTGGTTATGCAGTTTTTCTAATTCATCATCGAATTTTGACCTCAACATTATATCGCCTCCCTTATATGATACTTTCTAAATATTAACCAAATTTTCCTGTAATATAATCTTCTGTTTCTTTTTGTTTTGGATTCATGAACATCTCATGTGTTTCACCGTATTCAACGAGATTGCCGTCAAGGAAGAACCCTGTTCGGTCTGAAATACGCGACGCTTGTTGCATCGAACGTGTAACAATGAGCATGGTATATTTCTCTTTTAAGCCGTACAGTGTATCTTCGACTTTTCCTGCTGAAATCGGGTCAAGGGCAGATGTCGGTTCGTCCAACAAAATAATTTTTGGACTGGTTGCCAAAACACGAGCCACACAGACACGTTGTTGCTGACCACCTGACAAGCCAAGAGCTGAATCATGTAAACGGTCTTTCACTTCATCCCAAATAGATGCCCCAATGAGAGAAGATTCCACAGCTTCATCAAGCACTTGTTTATCGCGAATGCCTTTCAAACGTAAGCCATAAACCACGTTTTCATAAATAGACATTGGAAACGGGTTAGGTTGTTGGAACACCATACCGATTTCCTTACGCAACTCAACAGTATCCGTTCTAGGGCTATAAATATTGTGACCGTTATAGACAATAGAGCCTGTAAGAGTCACTTCTGGATTCAAGTCCCCCATACGATTGATAGAACGTAGGAGGGTTGATTTCCCAGAACCTGATGGACCAATCAAAGCGGTAATTTCGTTAGGATAGAAATTCATGGATACATTATTGAGCGCTTTTTTATTGTTGTAATAAACAGATAAATCGCTAACTTTTAAAATAGGTTCTGTCATCTCTGTCCTTCCTAACCAAAGTGTCCTGACACGTAGTCACTTGTTGATTTGAGTTTTGCATTTTGGAAGATGTTGTTGGTCTTATCGTACTCAATCAAATCTCCAAGGTAGAAAAAGGCGGTGTAATCACTAGCACGAGCTGCTTGTTGCATGTTGTGCGTTACGATGATAATGGTGTAATTTTTCTTCAACTCAAACATGGTGTCTTCTAACTGCATGGTTGCTACTGGGTCAAGGGCTGACGCAGGCTCATCCATGAGCAAGATATCTGGTTTAACCGCAATGGCACGAGCAATACACAAACGTTGTTGTTGCCCACCTGATAAGGTAAAGGCAGAATGGTGAAGGTCATCTTTAACCTGATCCCACAATGCTGCTTGTTTCAGAGAGGTTTCAACCACTTCATCCAAGAATTGCTTGTCTTTAATCCCTGCACGCTCATAAGCAAAGGTGATGTTTTTATAAATGGATTTGGCAAAAGGATTTGGTCGTTGGAATACCATTCCGATGTGCTTACGCATTTCATAAACATTGATGTTTTTAGCGTTCACGTCAATGCCTTCGTAAAGAATTTCACCTGTTACTCTAGCAATATCAATCGTATCGTTCATGCGATTTAAACTGCGTAAGAAGGTTGATTTCCCACATCCTGATGGACCGATAAGGGCTGTGATTTTATTTTTTTCAAATTGCATATCAATGCCCTTGATGGCTTCTTTTTGCCCATAATAGACATGCAAATCTTTGGTAGCTAAAGCCAATTTATCCTCAGGAAAGGTGATAATATGTCTTTCATTCCAGTTGTAATCTGCCATCTCTTCTCCTTTAGTTTGCTGACGTTAATTTTGCATGAAGTCTTCTGCCGATGTAACGAGCTGATAAGTTAAAAATCAAGATGAAAATCAACAAGACTGCTGCACTACCTTGAGAAACTTGGGTCGCATCTGGAATGGTTCCTTCACTGTTAACTTTCCAAATGTGTACGGCCAAGGTTTCTGCTTGACGGAAAATAGAAATTGGACTGGTAACACTTAGTGGATTCCAGTTTGACCAATCAAGAGCTGGCGCTGACTGACCTGCTGTGTAGATAAGGGCAGCGGCTTCACCAAAAATACGACCTGAAGCAAGCACGATACCTGTGACAATACTTGGAAGGGCTTCTGGTACAACGACATGAATAACCGTTTCCCAGCGTGACAAACCAAGAGCCAAACCAGCTTCGCGTTGTGTGTGGTGAACATTTCGCAAACCATCCTCAACGTTACGAGTCATCTGTGGCAAGTTAAAGACCGTAAGGGCAAGGGCACCAGAGATGATTGAGAAACCGTATTGGAATTGAACAACGAAAATCAAATACCCAAACAAACCAACAACCACTGATGGAAGTGATGACAAGATTTCAATACAGGTACGGATAAAGTTCGTCAAACGCCCTTTTCGAGCATACTCTGATAGGTAAATACCAGCTCCCAGTGATAGGGGAATAGAGATGATTAAGGTAATCACCAAAAGAAAGAGGGAGTTATAGAGTTGGATCCCGATACCTCCACCAGCTTCATAAGACGATGAACGTCCTGTTAAAAATGACCAGCTAACGTGAGGAAGCCCCTTAACTAGAATATAAAGCAATAACGATGCCAAAATCGCAACAATGATTCCTGCAATGGTGTAGAGAACGGCTGTTGCTATTTTATCTATTTTTTTAGCGTGCATAATTTCTCTTTCTTTCTCTTGTAATAAATTTAACGAGTATGTTGAATCCAAGACTCATCAAAAGTAAAACTAAGGCTAATGACCATAGGACGTTATTTTGAACAGTTCCCATGACAGTATTACCAATTCCCATCGTTAGGACGGATGTTAGGGTTGCTGCTGGTGTGGTTAATGACGTTGGAATAACGGCTGAATTTCCCACCACCATTTGGATGGCCAAGGCTTCACCGAAGGCACGTGCCATACCAAAGATAACCGCCGTAAAAATACCAGGTCTTGCAGCGTTCAAAATTACACGCCAAATGGTTTGCCAACGAGTTGCGCCCATTGCCAAACTAGCTTCTTTGTAATGTCTAGGGACAGCTTTTAAACTATCAATCGTCATGAAGGTCACAGTTGGTAAAATCATGACAAACAAGACGCATACCCCTGATAGAATACCAAAACCTGTTCCGCCAAAGATTGAGCGTACAAATGGCACAATGACTTGCAAACCGATAAATCCATAAACAACAGATGGAATACCAGTCAACAATTCAATCGCTGGCTGTAAAATTTTCGCACCGTATTTTGGAGAAATCTCAGTCATAAATACGGCTGCACCAATGGCAATCGGTGTAGCGATAATGGCTGATAAAATGGTTACGATGAACGACCCTAAAATCATTGGAAGGGCTCCAAATGATCCTGAGCTTGGATCCCATTTTCCGCCGAATAAGAAGGCTAGTGGATTGACTTTATTGACAAAGAAAGTCGATAGCCCTTTTTGGGCAACAAAGACGAGAATCATTGCCACAATAAAAACAATTAAGACTAGGCAAAAAAATGTAATGCCTCGACCAAATTTTTCCAAGCGCGAATTTTTTGACGGCGAGGTTAATTGTTTTTCAAGTTCTTGATTTTTCATCACTTCTCCTTATTTTGCTGTTACTGTACCGTCAGCTGACTTGGTTACTTTCATATCATTAACAGAAATATAACCCATTTGTTTGACAATACCGTTTTGCACTTCGTCGCTCATGACAAAATCCAAAAATTCTTTTGTCAAACCTGTTGGCTCACCTTTAGTGTACATGTGTTCGTAAGACCAGAGTGGCCAGTTATTAGTTGTTACATTTTCAGCTGTCGGAGAATAACCGTTTAAATCAAGTGTTTTGACGCTATCGTCAACATAGGCAAATGCCAAATAAGAAATGGCTCCTGGTGTTTGTGAAACGATGGATTTAACCATACCATTTGAATCTTGTTCTTGACTACGGATGGCTGTTTTTCCTTTCATCACAACACTGTCAAAGGTCGCACGTGAACCTGAACTAGCGGCACGATTAATGATTGAAATTGGTAGGTCTTGACCGCCTACTTCTTTCCAGTTGGTAATCTCACCAGTGAAAATCTTTTGCAGTTGTTCTAGTGATAGGTTTTTCACATTAACCTTTTTATTGACAATCACTGAAAGACCTGCAACGGCAACTTGGTGGTCCACCAATAAGGAAGCATCGATACCGTCTTTTTCTTCTGCGAACAGGTCACTGTTCCCGATTTGGACCGCACCAGATTGTACTTGCGATAACCCAGTACCAGACCCGCCCCCTTGGACGTTAATGGTCTTCCCAACATGGATTGAAGAAAACTCATCAGCAGCAGCTTCTACAAGTGGCTGCAAGGCCGTAGAACCAACGCTGGTAATCGACTGTCCTTTATCAATCCAACTCGCACATCCCGATAAGATGACGACCATTGAAGCAATTAGCATGAGAAAGCTACATTTTTTCATTTGTTTCATTTATGATTCCTACTTATTTGAAAATACAAGGTACACCCCATGAGATAAACTTTACAAGCCTCTTACAAATACCTTACAAAAAAATAGTAACATATTAAGGAAGCATTTGCAAAGTGCTTCTCGACTTATTTTGATAAATGATATCTATAACAGTTTACGAGTAAAATCGTAAACCTTTTGGAAAGTAATTTTTAAGTACCTTTCCTGTGATTTTGGCAAATCCTATGCCGTTCCCTTCTACCGTGACCAAATACCAGCCGTTTGCTAGCGAAGTGTCGAGCGGCACGACATTTCCTGATGCATAATGTTTGAACTGTTCTATATCAATTTCAACAGACTGGGTCACTTCTTGAGGAGAAAGGGCCAAGCCCAAGGCAAAAGACGGCTCAAAGCGGTTCTTTTTAAAGGTTCCTAGATGCAGGCCGTTTCGGGCAATTTTTAACTTGGCTAAATCAGGCAAGCCCTCAGGCAAGAGATAGAGATTATCACCAAAGGTTTGCAGCGTCCCTTTCAAATCAACGGTTAGATGCTTTTTAGCAAAATCCTGCCACAAGGTCAATTGCGTCTTGTTCAAACGAGAAGAAGTTGGCTTGATGCGACGCGTTTTAGGAGGTCTAGTATCTCGCAACTTCGCCACAAACTGTCCTTCCCCTTTAAAATGATGGGGATACATGCGAGCCACTTCAGGCATATCAATTCCCCCAATCATGCCATTGATTTTGTCAATTGGGAGCAATTCTAAGCTTTCGTAGTTGTCTAGCAACCAGCTTACCACGCCTTCATTTTCCTCAGGCGACCAAGTACAAGTCGAATAAACCAGTGTGCCGCCAGGAGCCAGCATGGTCATGGCTTCTGCTAAAATCTCCTTTTGCAAAGCCGCACATTCTGCTGGGTAATCCTCATGCCAATACTGAATGGCAGATGGGTCCTTACGAAACATGCCCTCACCAGAACAAGGACCATCAAAAACAATCAGGTCAAAATACTCTGGAAATACCTTGGCTAATTTTTGAGAACTTTCGTTGGTCACAACAACATTTCTGGCACCAAAACGCTCAATGTTTTCCACTAAAATTTTACTACGCTTGGTGGAAATTTCATTGCTAACCAAAACCCCTGTGTTATTAAGGTAACTCAATAGATGTGTGGATTTTCCTCCTGGAGCGGCTGCCAAGTCCAACACTCGCATGCCTTCTTTTGGCGCAGCAACTTGTCCCACTATCTGAGCAGCGGGTTCTTGCGAATAAACCAATCCTGACACGTGCTCAGACGACTTGCCGTTGACCTTGCCATAATATCCCCAAGGTGTATTGGGGATAGGATCGTTAAAGGTGACTTGCACGGGTTTTAGCGGATTAACACGGAATCCTGAGACGGGTTCGTCATCAAACGACGCCAAAAAAGCATCTGCTTCAGAACCAAGAAGATGTCGGTATTTTTCAATAAATGTTTCAGGTAATAACATACTTATATGATAACAATTTCACATGTTAATTACAACTTAAAAACAGGAGAAATTGTGCATTTTAAAAGGCGGTTTTCGAATGCTGAAAACTGCCTTTCTGAATTGTTTATTTGACTAACGCATGGTAACAAATTCTTCTGCGCCTGTCGGGTGAATGGCTACGGTTTGGTCAAAATCGGCCTTGGTTGCCCCCATCTTGATAGCGACGGCAAAGCCTTGAATCATTTCATCGACCCCATATCCGATACCATGTAAACCGATAACTTTTTCGTCCTTACCAAGCGTGACTAATTTCATCACGCAAGGTTGGCGATGGTCGCCCAAAGCGGTGTACATCGGTGTGAAACTTGAACGGTAAACCTTAATCTCGTCCTTGCCAAATCTTGCGATGGCCTCTTCTTCTGTGTAGCCGATAGCCCCAATAGATGGGTGGCTGAAAATAACCGTCGGAACGTTGGTGTAGTCCATCTTGGCATGGCTTTGACCGTTAAACAAACGCTCTGATAATTGACGGCCTGCCTTGACGGCAACTGGGGTTAATTCCAATTTGCCATTGACATCGCCAAGGGCATACAAGCCTTCAACAGAGGTGTTCTCGTAAGCGTCCGTTTGGATAAATCCTTTGTCATTTAGGGCAACCCCTGCCTTTTCAATGCCAAACCCAGTGACATTTGGCTTGCGGCCAATCGCCCAAATCACAGCATCAACGGTGTAAGATTCGCCGTTTTCAAAGCCAATGGTTAAACTGCCGTCTGCATTTTTGAGGACTTCTTTTGGTATGGCATTCGTATGCAGATGCGGTCCGTTTTTAGCCATATTATCCACGAGTGTTATAACGATGTCTTTATCAAAGCGACGCAAAGGACGGTCATAGCGAACGAAGAGATGCGTTTTCGAACCGAGTGCCTCAAGCACCCCAGCCAATTCAACCGCAATGTAACCACCGCCAACAACAGCCGTGCGTTTTGGAACATCATCCAAAGCAAAAAAGCCGTCTGAGGTCATACCGTATTCTGCCCCTGGAATGTCAGGATAAAGGGCATGACCCCCCGTCGCAATGAGAATGTGCGGCGCCGTGTAATATTTGCCAGCTGCTTCAACCGTATGAGTATCCACAAAGCTAGCGTAGGCTTTGACACGCTCAACCCCATTATGGTCAAAACCTCTCTCATAAGAGGCATGAATACGATCGATATAAGCCTGACGATTGGCTTTTAGGGTTTTAAAATCAAACGCCGTATCCTTGACCTGAAAACCATATTCCGCAGCGTAGGTGTTTAGCGTTTCAGCAACCTGTGCTCCATACCACATGACTTTTTTAGGCACGCAGCCTAGATTAACACAGGTACCGCCAATGTCCTTGCCTTCAAATAAAATAACCTTGGCACCGTGCATAGCGGCACGATTGGCTGAAGCAATCCCGCCAGAACCCGCACCAATGACGATGTAGTCGTAATGATTGATTTCCATAACAGAGCCCCCTTAGTCTTGGTTGATGAAGTCTAAAATAACGGCTTCTGATAATGAAGAATCGCAGACCACACGAACCTTGCCTGACTTAGCCACCACAAGGGCTGGAACTGTTGGAATGTTGTAAGTTAAACGCAAATCTTGTGTCACAGAATCTTGATTTTCGCTGTTTAAATAATAAACCGTCAAATCATTGTCTTTGGCTACTTGAGTCAATTTTGGTTCAAAACGGCGGCAGTAAGGACACGTTGGACGTCCGATGAAAAGGATGAATTCATCCGCTGTTTTAAGGTATTGCTCAGCTTCTTGAGCCACGATGGGTGTGAAATATTCTGCAAATGTTGACATAGTTTTTCTCTCCTTTTTCTCCTATCATATCTCATAAGAGGACAATAATCAACTTTCCCGTTTGAAAAGGGCAAATGACTAGTGGCGAATGAAAACATCATCTGCTGGGTAGTCGTCTGATAAGTAACGCTCTACCGTCATGTGCAGGTCGTATTTGTCCCTGAGCGCTATCACTGTTGCCATCATGGGTGAGGCGTGGTGGGCATCAATAGCAGCCTGATTTTCCCAACTATCAATCAAAAGCACCGTTTCAGGGTCACTAACTGGGAAGAAATAATCGTATTTGAGGTTGCCTTTTTCCGCACGAATCGCTGCTGCCGTGCCTGATTGCTCCATTTCTTCCATAAATTGCTTGGCTTTGCCGTTCTCACCTTTGTAATACAAGTGAAGGGTAATCGCCATCACATCACCTTCTTTCTTTTTCTCCTATTATATGGTATTTTGAATTCGTTTTCAATTAATCAACTCCCCCTTCTATCAAAAAATGCCGCTTATCCTAAAGCGACATCCATAACCATCATCAAAACAAAGCCTGCCATCAAGCCCATCGTGGCAATGTCGGTATTGCCATTGGTCTGCGACTCTGGAATCAATTCTTCCACCACCACGAAAATCATGGCGCCAGCCGCAAAGGCTAGGGCATAGGGAATGACTTGCAACATCATCAAAACAAGGGCAGCACCCAAAACAGCACCAACTGGCTCAACGATGGCAGACATAGCTCCCACGAAAAAGGCCCATTTGCGAGAGCGCCCTTCTGCTCGGATAGGAATAGACAAGGCCGCACCTTCAGGAATATTTTGTAAGCCAATCCCCACTGTCAAGCTAAGCGCCGCCACAAGAGCTGCGACGCTCGGCTGCTGAGAAGAAGCCAAGGCACCAAAGGTCACACCCAAGGCAAGGCCTTCAGGAAAATTGTGGATGGTGATAGCCAAAAAGAGCAAGGCGGTTTTTGAGAGTTTTTTCTTGGGCTGAATGCCTTCTGCTTCAGAAAGGTCCATACCCAAATGCAAGTGGGGCACTAAAACATCAATCAAACGTAGACTAAAACCACCCACTAAAAAGCCAATCGCCACAGGCAACCAAGCCATTGTGCCATAATCTGCTTGGGCAAACTCCAAGGCAGGATTGAGCAAAGACCAAAAGGATGCCGCAATCATGACACCAGCCGCAAAACCCATTGTCGCATCCAACAGGCGACGATTGACCTGCGTGAAAAATAAGACCACGGCAGACCCCAAAATGGTGCAGCCCCAAGTAAAGAGCCCTGCTAAAAAGGCGAGCAAAACCACATGTTGTGACAAGAGCCACTCTATCATCTTAATTTTCCTTTCATTACTGACATGATTCTAGTGAAAAACCTAGCCCCATGCCGAGCTAGGTTTTGACACATTATCGGTAGGGACAACTTATTAGGTGATCATTAACCACGCCGATAGCTTGCAAAAACGAATAGGTAATCACAGGTCCTACAAAAACCATGCCACGTTTTTTCATGTCCTTACTGAGTTGTTGGGACAAGTCTGACACGGTAGGAATATCAGACAACTGTTCCCACTTGTGGTCCATGATCTGTCCTTTGGTAAATTGCCAGAGGTAAGCGTCAAAAGAGCCATAGCTTTCTTGGATGGCTTGGACGGCTTGCGCATTTTGGCGAATACTGAAAATTTTCTTGCGATGGCGAATCAAACCAGAATTTGATAACAAGCTTTCTAGTTCTTCGTCAGTCATCTTGGCACAAGCGTCAATGTCAAAGTCATGAAAAGCCTTGCAGTAGTTGCTACGTTTGTGCAAAATGGTTTTCCATGACAAGCCTACACTAGCGCCCTCCAAGCACAGCCATTCAAACAAGGCTTGGTCGTCGTGGGTGACCTTGCACCATTCAGTGTCGTGATAAGCTTCTAAAAGGGCATCTCCCTCGTACCAACTGCGGCAACTTGCTTCTGCCATACTGTCCCTTTCTGATCTATCCTCACTTATGGTTTGAGGTATTGTTGAATAGTTGCTAATTTTGCCTTAGGCACAAACATGACTTTTTGACGAGTCTTGAAATCAGGCTCCTTGCCATCAATAGTGAGCAAGACATAACCTAATTTTTCCCCCATGACCTTAGCAGCAGCGTAATCCCACGGCTGAATATGTGAAAAATAGGCTAATAATTGCCCTGATAAGACATAAGCCATGCTAATGCCTGCGCCACCGTAAATGCGTACGCCAAGGCTTTGCTGAACCAATTCTTTGATGCCGTGATAATCATCCGCAAACATCATGGCATTGCAACCAATCAAGCTGCGGTTTAATAGTACGTCTTGGTAGGGCTGTAATTTTTTGTCGTTGGCATAGACGTCGAATTGCCCGCCACCGCTGTATAGCGTATCACCCATGACATCGTAAATCAAGCCAAATTGCCCCACACCATCCTCGTAATAAGAGAGCATAATGGCAAAATGATCACGTTGAACAATGAAATTCACCGTGCCGTCAATAGGATCCAAAACCCACACATGCCCGTCAGACACGGGGTGATAAACGCCATTTTCTTCGGCCATGATATGGTCATCGGGATAGGCTTGCTTGATTTTACCAATGACTAAATCTTGCGTTGCCTTGTCAAGATTGGTCACTAAATCATCAAAACGGGTCTTTTCTTCAATGTCTAGTTCTTGAATCATGTGTGATTTAACAAAGGCACCTGCCTCACGGATGATTTCTTTGGCAAAGTTAAATTTAGTTTTCAAGAGAAATGTATCCTTTCTCTGTCGCGCGTGCCTGTTTCACCGCTTGGTAGGTTGAATAACCGCTGCTTTGTTCAAAAGCTCGATCAATTTGTTTTTCTTGTGCCTTGCTTTTTACAACGGTTTTAAATGCTGCGTAGCTGTCTAAGAGATCTTTGATGGCTACCTTGCTTTCATAAGCGTCTTCAACTCGATTCAAAAAAGAAAGCACCGAGGCAATTTCATCAGTGCTCCAAGATGGATCAAGCGGATAGCTATAATTCTTCATAAAGTATTTGTCCTCAAAATAGTCTTTTCCAACGCGCACGAGCGTCTTTTCATCGCAATAAGCTTATGATCAGACACTACTTTTGTTTTTTTAAAGACTTTCTTTGAGCTACTCCTTTCTTAACTGTCTATCTCAGCTCGAATCGTCGCTTGACGCAACTCTTGTTTGCGGTAATCCTTTGGTAAAAAGGCTCGAATTTCGTCTTCGTTAAATCCAATTTGCATGTGTTTGTGGTCGTCTAAGATAATCGGACGACGCAACAAACCTGGATTTTGCGAAATCAAGTCAATCAATTCTGAAACAGAGAGATCATCAACGTCAAGATCTAACTTTTGAAAAACTTTTGATCGAGTTGAGATAATGTCTTCTGTACCATTTTCTGTTAAGGATAAAATGGTCATCAATTCTTCGTGACTGAGCGGGTTCGTGATGATATTGTGTTCTTGAAATTTCACGTCATGCTCATTGAGCCAAGCACGAGCTTTTCGGCAACTGGTGCAGCTCGGTGATAAAAATAACGTAATCATATAAGCAATCCCCCATATACTTGCTTATATTATACTAAAAAAATCCATAATTGACTATCTTTTTTCTAAAAATAAACCCATTTTTTCACAATTTTAACGAAAAGGATTTATCTTGATGCAACTGAGTTGTTAGGGCTTTCATGCTTGAGAAATTGACCATATCCCTAATCTTCTCCAACCAAATGACGTCGATGTGCTCACCGTAGATATCACTATTGAAATCAAAAATGTTGACTTCAAGACGTAATTCTGTGCCGCCAAAAGTGATATTTTTACCAATGCTGGTCATGGAACGATAGCGTTTGCCACGTACAATGGCGTCTGTGACGTAAACCCCATATTGAGGCAACAGAACCCTGTCTTGAGGAATCAGATTTGCCGTTGGGAAACCGATGGTACGCCCACGCGCATCGCCATGAACAACTAAACCGCTAGTTTGAAAGTCATACCCTAACAAACGATTAGCTTCCTTGACTTGCCCAGTTTCCAGCAAATGACGAATACGAGTGGAACTGATTTTTTCGCCCTTGTCCGTCACTTCTGGCACAATCACCACTTCTCCGTCAAACTGCTGCGCTAAATCGCTGGCACTTTTGCGGTCATGTCCAAAACGGTAATCAAAACCAACGACAATGGCCTTTGCTCGCAAGGGTTTGACAAACAAGTTCAAAAAAGCATCCGACGACAATTTGGCAAATGAGGACGTGAAGTCTGTCAAGTACAAATTATCCACACCGTAAGCCGCAAATTTGTCATAACGAAGCTCAGGAGAGGTCAATTGACAGAGTAAATCCGGACTGTATCGGCTCAAGGCCAATCGTGGCGACGCATTGAAGGTCAAGACTGTGACGTCTAGATTATCTTCCTTAGCAATGATTTTAGCACGGTCAAAAAGGGCTTTGTGACCAAGATGAAGCCCATCAAAATAGCCCAAAACCAACACCGCATCTTGGCTTGTTGTGATGTCTTTATAATCGTTTAATTCATAGATGTTCATTTGTCTTTATCTCACATAAACACTTTGCGTGGTTTGTATAGGTCCTCACGAGGCTCAAGAATCGCAATTAGCTTGTCTTGGTAAAAGCCTGCCAATCGAGAATCCGTGCGCTCTAGCGGAATTTTACGGCCAAATGATAGCTCTTTGGCCTCCTCGTCTGTCAAATCCACACGTGGCAAATCCATGACACCATACTCAATCGGCAACAAGAAAGACCAATCGTCTACCTGACATTTCTCCGCAATTTCTGCTAAAGTCAAGGCGTCATCCAACTGCAATCCTGCTGAAGCTTGACGTTCCAAGAAGGACATGTGACTGGCGTAGCCCAGCGATTTCCCTAAATCCACGGACAAAGTGCGGATATAGGTACCTTTGCTACATGCCACTTCAAAATCAAAATAACAACAATCATCCTTGAAGGTCAAGGAGCTGGTGCGCCTGAAATCGTAAATGCTGACCTGACGGTGTGGGCGCTCCACTTCTTCGCCCGCACGCGCGTATTCGTACAAACGACGTCCGTTGACCTTAACGGCAGAATACATGGGCGGTGTCTGATTGATATCCCCCACCATGCCTGCCATAGCCTCATCCACCTGCTCAGGACTTAAATCAGCAGACACAGGTGTTCTCTCCACCACCTCGCCACTGGCGTCCTCTGTCGTGGTCGAAAAACCAAGACAAATTTGCCCACGATAGACCTTACCAGCCTCGGTCATGTATTCAATAACACGCGTGGCCTTGCCAACGGCAATAGGCAAAACACCGACCACATCAGGGTCAAGCGTGCCACCATGCCCAATTTTTTTCTCGTGTAATAATTTCCGTAACTTAAAAACGGCATCGTGACTGGTCATGCCAGCCTCTTTCTTCAAATTGATAATTCCATTAACCATAACTTCTATTATACCGTTTTTTACATAGAAAAGACAAGTCCGCGACTCAGCAGGACAGCTGTCGATCTTGCCTTTTGGGTGTTATAAACTAAATGTTACGACTAGCATCACCATCTAGGTCACGAAAGACTTGAATGTCTTGGACATATTCTAGCACCCCTTGAAAATCGCCTTTTCGATCACGGACAGCAGCATAGGTCACATAGATAAATTTTCCTGAACGCTCAGACTTGTACCACATAGTCACCTTGTTACGCTCACCTGAGCGCAAGAGACTGAAAATCTTTTTGACCTTTTCCAGCACACGAGGTGGGTGACACAGTTCCACATGACGACCAATTTGGCTTGGCGTGCGCTTGAAAATCATGTTTTCAGGCTCAGTGTTGTCATTGTAATACTGGAAAATATCGTCCTTATTGACAAAAGTAATCTCCATCGGCAAATGATTGAGAATCAAATCGGCTTGTTCAACAGACAAATAACCATTGCCAAAGGCTTGTGTCGTGGTGCGGTCCACAGCTGCCTTGTCCTTTTTAGGAGTGAATTGAATGGTCAATTGTCCCTCAGGCGTATCAATCACACGCGTCACTTGTTCAGTGTCTGAAAGGTCCTCTGCCACAAGAGATTCTTTGTTGTCAGTTTCTTCTTGAAGATCTTTTGGTGTGTCAAAGGCTTCACGGTATGGTTGCCACACTGCAGTTGGCTTGATGATGGCATAGCCATAAGCATCACTTTCCTTAGCAATGGCCAGCCAGTCATCCTGCGTCAAGGTTTCCAACAAAATCATCAGTAAAATCGCCTCTTCTTTGAAAATCATTTCCTCAAATTCTTTGGCGAAGGCTTCAAAAGCTGCAGAAACTTGGTCAATGCTGATGTTTGGTAATTGGTCGAGTTTGGCTTGGGTGGTTTTGAACAAATCACGAATGTCATCGTCAACACCCCACATGACTTTTGGTGGGGCGTCATGCCCATAGCGCTCCATAACTGGAAAGAAGAGTTTTTCCTTGCGAGTATAATGGCGATCAAATTGCCCAAGAAGGCTCATCTGATGGCGCAAACCGTTCAACAAATCCAAACGGTAAGGCTCATTTTCAGGCTTTTCATAGTTTTCAATGATGCGGCGAATGCGCAACATGGCAGCTCGCAAGGCGAGGTTTTCCTGCTTAAAGAGATAAACAGGGTGGCCTTCTTGCTCAGCGTCAGGCGCCTCCACATCTGAAATAGCTCCCTTAAAGAGATTGGCATGGACATTGCAAAGCCCCATGACATCCTCAAAAGTAATGCCCGTATCAGACCCCATGAGCTCATGCTCCATCATGGAAATTTCAAGGGCCGAAACGCCTGTGAAATGCTGGTTGAAGTCCTCTTGCACCGAAGCCGCATCCGCACCGTCATGCAAACGCAAGAGAATGTCTTTTAACACGTCGATTCGCTTGTCAGTCATGGTCACCTCCGATTACATCATAGCCGTGAAATATGAGCGTTCGCTCAATATCTTCTAGGGAAATGCCTGTTAGTTTTGCTCCTGCTTTCAAGGATGTAACCTTGCCTACCGTGTGCAGCATGGCTGGATTGGCCAAGGGTTTGAGCCCCAAACCCACCAAAATCTCCTTGACTTCAGGGTGTTCTTGTATGATTTCGGCGACAGGTTTCGCCAAATCAATGGTATTTGTCATAAAAAATCCTCTCTTTTATAACATACTATTATAGCACAAGATAGGCCAAAGGAAACCCCAAATCCCGAAAGCCAAAAAATACTAGGTCAAAAACCTAGTATTTATTTGTTACCATTTTGCTAAAAAGTCAGCCAATTCGTTTTGGGCATCAGGGTTTGTCCCTACTAATTGCGTGAGCATGCTTTCTAATTTTGCTGTGGTTTCAGCGATTTGTTTGTCGGTATCTGCCAATTGGTCTGCCAAATCAGGTAGTGGGATCACAGGCTCTTCTTCAAAGGTATCCACGTAACGTGGGATGTTTAGGTTATAGTCATTTTCAACAATTTCATCAAAGTTTGCCAAATGCGCAAATTTATCGATGTCTTGGCGGTCTTGATAGGCAGCCAAGATTTTGGCGATGTGCTCGTCAGTCATGACGTTTTGGTTTTTACCCTTGTCAAATTCTTTTGAAGCGTCGATGAAGAAGACATCTTTTGTGGTGCGGTTTTTCTTGAGAATGATAACTGTCGTTGGAATAGACGTGTTGTAGAAGATATTTGTTGGTAGTCCGATGATGGTATCAATAGCTCCTTCTTCGAGGAGGTGTTTGCGGATTTTTTGCTCAGCATTTCCTCTAAAGAGCACCCCGTGTGGCAAGACGATGGCCATGATACCTGTGTGTTTTAGGTGGTAAAAACCGTGTAGGAGGAAGGCAAAGTCTGCTTTTGATTTTGGTGCTAGAACTCCGTAGCTTGAAAAGCGGGGATCTTGGAGGAAACCAGCGTCCCCGGACCATTTTTGAGAATAAGGTGGGTTCATCAAGACACCATCAAAGTCTGTCGGCTCATCGCTTGGCCAATCTTTATCCAAGGTGTCACCGATGTGGAGTTTTTGGTTTTCAATTGGAACACCGTGCAGCATCATATTCATGCGAGCGAGGTTGAAGGTTGAGGCGTTAATCTCTTGCCCAAAGTAACGAACGGTTGAGGCTTCCTTACTGTAACGTTTAGCATTTAGTAAGAGTGAGCCTGATCCCATAGTTGGGTCATAGAGGGTCATGCCTTTTTGGTGCTCACGCCCTAAAAAGACAATCTGTGTCATGAGGTGAGAAACAGCCTGCGGTGTGTAGAACTCCCCAGCCTTTTTCCCTGAATCGCTGGCAAACTGACCAATCAAGTACTCATAAGCGTCCCCAAGAATATCGCCATCGTGGTCGCTAAGGTTTAGCTCATTTAACTCTTTGATCAACTCTGAAATGACTTGGTTTTGCTTTTGTGGTGTTGGGCCTAAGCGTTTTGAGTAGAGGTCAATGTCTTCAAACAAGTTTTCAAAAATCTCGTTAGACTGCTCGATATCACGGAAACCTTGCGCCAAATCTTCTAGCTGAAAGTCACTGGTATAAACTTTAGACACCAAAGCGGTGAAAGTCAACTGAGGCGCCATGGTATACCCCAGCACATCTGAGAGATCCTCTAGCAAATCATCTCTCAAGTCCTCATCTGCCAAACTGGCTTCATAGAGGGATTGCGCTTGTGCCAAGCTTTCAAAAGGTTCGTCAAGGTCATCACACACCTCAAGGAGCAGTTTATCCGATAAGTGCTTGTAAAAGATCAAACCAAGGAGGTAAGACTTGTATTCATTTGCGTCCATCTTACCACGAAGGATATCCGCCGCATTCCAAAGCGACTGGTAGAGATTTTGCGAGTTGTTTTCTTGTGCCATCATTTCT
>NZ_DBPA01000009.1:0-5613 GCF_002300045.1 Streptococcus sp. UBA632
GTTGATATACTTGACAAATGGTAAAAAAAGAGAGCTTCGTGCTCTCTTTTTTTGTCCCACATTAGTAAGAATAACTATTATAAGATTGTGAGTAGGTATCCGTACTACCATAATAGTCGCTATAAGTGCTACTGCTATAATCGTCATAGTAATAGTTACTATTGTAACCATCGCTATAAGTCGTATCGTAGCCGCTGCTATAACTGCTATCATAGGTTCCGTAAAGGTCTTCTGAAAGCACCGTCGTTGTTTTCAGAGTGTCGCTTTCTTTTTGACCCAATTGTTTTTTGATGTTGTTTTGAATTTCTAGCAAGTGGTCCGCGCTGACAATTTCATAAAAAGTACCGTTAATCATTTCGCCTTCGCCTTGAAGCTGATAAGTTTCCACATTGCTCAAAGCGTCTGTGTAACCAAGCAAGCTAGGGATGGTACTTGATGAAATCTCAATATTGGTTTGCATATTGCCACTGACCGCTGACAAGATTTTCTTGTATGAGCTGACACTGTCCAAAGCCAAAATTTTCTTCATCACTTTTTGAATAACTTCACGTTGGCGTTTTTGACGTCCGTAGTCCCCTTCAGGGTCATCATAACGCATACGAGCGTAAACCAAGGCTTGTTCTCCGTTAATCTTATGCGTTCCAGGTTCAACGGTCGCTGTGTATTCAGGTTCTTTTTCAGCAATAGAAATCGGGAAATCAAAGTTATTGGTTACCGTAATACCACCAACGGCATCTACCAAGTCCACCAAACCTTGCATATTGATTTGAATGTAATTATCAATCTCAATGTCCAACAAATCCTGAACCGTCATGATAGCCATTTTAGCTCCACCTGATGCGTAAGCGGCATTCAATTTTGCCTGAACGCCAGTCATATCATTGTCTTTTGGTCCTGATAAAGTCACCAAAACGTCGCGTTCCAAACTGGTCATGGTCGTTGTCTTGGTTTCAGGGTTAATCGTCACCAAAATCATCGAGTCACTATTCCCTTGCCAAGTTGATTTTCGCTCAGAATCTCCTGTATCTACCCCCATCAAGAGGATTGAAATCGGTTTCGTTTGCTTGATGGCTTCACTATCTGAAGTGTTGTAATCTTTGAAAGTCTTTGCCAACTCATTAGTTGAAAAATTGAAGGCTGAGGTAACATAAACTCCTAAAGCAACAAGGGTAGTGGCAATGATAGCCGTTATCATTAACAGTATTTTTTTTCTAAGTTTCATTCGTTTACTTTCAGTCTATCAACCTACTCATCAAGTAGACGTCAAGAAATTCTCCATCTTTCGTTTGTACGCCACGTGACGTCGTAGCGTCTATCCTAAAACCAAACTTTTCATAAAGGTGAATAGCTCTGCTATTTCTCACTTGCACCGTCAACTCCAAACGGTGAATCATTGGCGTGTGTTTTGCCCAGTCAAGAGCCGTCTCCATCAATAATGAACCTAAGCCGTAACCCCAATAGGCTTGCTTAACAGCGATAAAGATATCACCGATAGAGTCATCTTGTGAATGGTCTGAAGGGACAATATTCAAAACGCCTACGAATTCTTCTCCAAGTCGAGCCACCAAACAAATGGCGTTGATGGACTCACTTTGCTGGTCCAAAAAACGAATCATCTCATCCAAAGTCAAGGCTTTGTCTTGAATAATAAAATCCGTTTCCTCAACCACTTTTTGCAACAAGGCTAATAAAGATGAGGCATCCTCCACCTGCGCCTCTTCAATCACAAGGTCTTGCTCACTCACCTTCTAAAGCCTCCAATAACTCCTGACTTCTAGGACCATGAGCTACAAAATCAAGCTTGCGTCCATCACCAGAAGGGGTTAATTGAATGTCTAAATAATCATCTAGCAATTGAGAGTCCAGCAAATTGCCCCATTCAATAACGGTCACCCCATCGCCATATAAAAAATCGTCCAAATCAATCGAATCTGGGTCATTTCCAATACGATAAACATCTAAATGATAAAGGGGCAGACGCCCATCGTACTCTCGAACAATTGTATAGGTCGGGCTTTTGATCATTTGCGTAATACCCAAGCCTTTTGCTATTCCCTTGGTTATGGTCGTCTTACCAGCACCGAGATCTCCAGTCAGGACCAAAACATCCCCTGCTTGCAGCATTAGACCAAGCTTTTTCCCATAGGCAATTAGCTCATCTTCATTTTGACTATAAAACATGTGCCTATTATATCAAAAAACATTTTTTCTTCCAACCCTAACCCGAATTTTCTCCCCAAAATAAAAAGAGCTAAAAGACTGAAGTCTTTCAACTCTTGCAAGTAAGCGTTGTAAAATCTTTTTTATAGGACAGCCAAGAAAATGAAGTTTAAGACAAACAAGGCATCCAAGACCCACATAACCACTGGAATCTCTTTAACTTGTCCTTTAAAGACTTTAACCAAAGTGTAAGTGATGAAACCAGCTGCGATACCGTAAGTAATGCTGTAAGTGAATCCCATAAAGATAGATGTAAAGAATGCAGGAATGGCTTCGTCCAAGTCAGCCCATTTGATGTTTTTAAGGTTTGACAACATCATCACACCAACGATGATTAAGATAGGGGCTGTCGCTTGTGTAGGAACGATAGATACCAAAGGACTAAAGAAACTTGAAATAGCAAAGAGTACCGCTACGACAAGGGCAGTCAAACCTGTACGACCACCAGCTTCGATACCTGCCGCTGATTCCACATAAGTTGTTACGTTAGATGTTCCGGCAACCGCACCAAAGGTTGTCGCAACCAAGTCAGAATAAAGGGCACGGTCAAGGGCAGCAGAATCTTTGCTGTCACCAGTTGCTGAGATGATACCTACTTTTTCACCTGTTCCGACAAGCGTTCCAATCGTATCAAAAATATCTGTTAATGAGAAAGCCAAGATAGCCATCAACACACCAGGCAGACGTGATGGGTCTGAGAAAAGCGCTCCTAGACCTTGGCTACCAGGTGCCGCACCGAAAATTTGTTTCAAGTCGTTGATAGACGCTGATAAATTAGTTGCAGACCAATTAACAGCACCTAAATCAACAACACCCATTAAAATACCAACAATCGTTGTTGCAGCGATAGATAAGATAATGCCACCACGAATGCCTTTCACGATAAAGAAAATAGTAATCGCCAAGCCAATCAAAGCAAGAATGACGGCCGGTGAGTTAAAAGCAACCAAACCTGGTGTTGCTGAGGCATCTGCTGTAATAGAAGCCAAGCCTTTGTCAGCACCAGTTCCTGATACTGTATAAGTACCAGCGTCAATAGAAAATTTCAAGAAACCAGCATTTTTAATTCCAACGTAAGCCAAGAAAATACCAATACCAGCCGAAATCGCTGATTTCAATACAGCTGGAATGGCTTCGATAATCATCTTACGAACTTTAGTTACTGTGATGATAAGGGAAATAATCCCACAAATAAAGACCATTGCCAAGGCTTCTTGCCACGTGTAACCAAGGGCAAAGACAACTGTGTAAGTAAAGAAGGCATTCAAGCCCATTCCTGGTGCTTGTGCGTAAGGAAGGTTGGCATAAAAAGCCATCATCAAAGTCCCTACAACCGCACCAATAATAGTCGCTAGAAAGACACCTTGAGCAGGCATACCAGCTTGCGAAAGAATTGAGGGATTGACAAATAAGATGTAAGACATGGCAAAGAAGGTAGTCAAACCAGCCGTAACTTCTGTACGAACGTCAGTGCCATGTTCCTTAAGTTTAAAAAACTTTTCCATTGAACGTTTTTCTCCTTTTGGTAAGGTTAGTTGTGCGTTGCTTTTTGTTATTTTCCGAACAACTTCCTTATTCTACCAAAAGATCGTTCACTTTTCAACGATTATTTCTCAGGTTTTCGATCCAAAAAGACCAAACAAAGAATTTGGATAAAGGTAAACCCTATGACAAAATGCACCGCATCCCAACCAACGACATTGAGAATCTCAGCAACAACGGTTTTAGGACGTGTGAAAATATCCCAAGAATTCAGCCTTGCATAACGTCCAATGTGAATGGCAAAACTTGAAATAAACGAAAGCAAACCGATGAATATCAAACGCAGGTAATCATTTCTAACCTTGAAGGTTTCCATGATGTTTTTAAAACTCTCAATCCCACAAAGAACACCAAACAAAATGCTAGACACATAAAGCATGTATAAAATCAAGCTCGTCTTGTCCCACAAAACCGTACTAGCAAAATGCATGTGCACAATATCTGTTAGCATATAAAAGGTATTGGGATAGAAAAAGAGCCAGAGCAATAAGCTGGCGTACTTTACCACTCTAAAGCGAACATAGTACGTCACCAGTGAAAAGTCCAATGCCACCAAGGCCAAAAACATATTCCAAACCAAATCTGGTCCCTGCAAATTGTAGTGGTAGATACCAAAGGCAATCATCCCAAAAAAGAGATGAATAAAACCGATTTTTTTAATCATAGCGTCCCCCTTCTTTCTGGTTTTAGTTGTTGTCGATAGTAAAATTATAATAAATTTTTCTTAAAATGTTGTTAAAAAAGCTTACATTTCTAAAAATTCACCATTTTCAAAAAGAGCTTTTCGTTTCGTCCAACCTCCTTTTCTGTTATAATAAAAAGTATGAAAACTAAAATGATTGCATTAGATTTAGATGGCACTTTGCTGCGCCACGATGATACGATTTCGGACTACACAGTGGATACTATCCAAAAAATTCAAGAAAAAGGGCACAAGGTTGTGATTGCAACGGGGCGACCTTACCGCATGGCAGTTAAGCACTACCGTCGTCTTGGTTTAACCACACCCATGATTTCTTTCAATGGTGCCTTGACGCATTTACCTGAAAAGAAATGGGATTTTGAACACAGCGTCACTATTGACAAACGCTACCTTTTGGATGTTTTGGATATGCAAAAGAGCATTGAAGCGGATTTTATCGCCAGCGAATACCGCAAGAAATTCTACATTAGTGCGGAAAATCAGCAAGTGGTCAATCCAAAATTGTTTGGGGTTGAGGAAATCACGGACAAGATGACCATGGATATTACTAAAATCACGGAAAATCCTAATGCCCTTCTTATGCAAACACGTCACGAGGACAAATACGCTCTCGCCAAAGAAATTCGCCAACACTTCAATAACGATATTGAAGTCGATTCTTGGGGCGGTCCGCTCAACATTCTTGAATTTTCACCTAAAGGCGTCAACAAAGCTTACGCTTTAAACTACCTATTAAATGTCTTTAATTTTTCTCCTGAACAACTCATTGCTTTTGGAGATGAACACAATGACACAGAGATGCTAGCCTTTGCTGGTGTCGGTTATGCTATGAAAAATGCAAATGACGTTCTTTTGCCATTTGCAGATAAACAGACAGAATTTTCTAACAAAAACGACGGTGTGGCTAAAGAATTAGAAAAAATCTTCTTGTGAAAAACTTCTTTATTGGAGTTTTTCTTTTTTTCATTATTTTCAAAATCTTTCAACTTTCTTTACAATTTGATAACGAATATAATGACGTTGTAGTCCGATTATTTCATTTGGCTCTTTGTCAACTGTAGTGGGTAGATGAAAAGCTAACACCTAGAGAGGACGAACTTCGTCCTCTCTTTCTTTATGTTCAATGCAATCAAAATCCGTTTTTTAAA
>NZ_DBPA01000042.1:0-6282 GCF_002300045.1 Streptococcus sp. UBA632
TTTCTAATGAGTAGTTTCGTCGCTTTTCATTATAGGTTATATGGGGCTTTTTTTCTATGCACGAAAAGGCTCCATAACTTCTGACTGGGTGTTACCCACTACAGAAATTATAGAGCCAAAGAAGTCAAATATCAGATTTGACTTCTTTTTGTGTTAGTCATCGATAGGCAAATGCAAGTATGACTGGCCTAAATCCACGGTTAAGTGGTACTTGCTATTATCACGAATCGTATGTTCAAAATCAGTGGTGTAAAGCAAGACACGCAGCGTATCGCCCTTTTCTAGTTGGTAAAGGCTTGGTTGCAAGGTCAAGTCAAAGCACATCCACTTATCAGCAGTAACGTCCTCAATAGTCATGAGATCCGTGCGATTTTGCAGGTTCATAAGCCCTTTCGTAATCACACGCTCAGGTGTTTTAGTAAATGGCAATTCCTTGAGAGCCTCGCGAGAGAAATTGTGTCCATTGTCAATGGCGTGTAAACCAAGGACAGCTGGCAGGTCTTTGAAACGTTTTTTCTCACCGTAATCAAGTACCTGAGCAGACAAGATACCCTTATTGACACTTGATTTCACTTTCAGATGCAGGGTCATTTGACCGTTGATACGCCAGCTATCTTCCACTGGAAAATCAAGGCAAATGCTATTGGCTTTGCCAGCAAACAAGTCTTTTTTAAATGTTCTAAACTGCTTGCCATAACGTTCAAAATCAGCTTCGTCATACTGGTTATCAATGACTCGCTCTTCACTACCAAGAGCAAGGGTCACTTGTTTGTCACTACCAAATGTGTCCAATTTTTCCCATCTTTGTGGCTGGCTATTATCTTGCCAAACAACCGTCGGTAGCGTAAAGTGATTGTCTTGACCGAGCATTTTTTCTGAAAGCAAGGCATTCATGCTTTCACGAAAATCAATGGATTGCCAATTGTGCATGTAAACGTGCTCGCCATGGTGTAAAAAGGCGTGTTTTTCGACCGTGTCAGGCAGAGCATTGAAAATGTTGAAAACATGGCGCGGCTTGACATTCCAGTCCTGAAGCCCGTGAGTAAAGACGCAAGTCGCCTGTACCTTATCAGCGTGTGGTAGATAATTGCGGTCATGCCAAAATTGATTGTAATCCCCAAACGTGCGGTCCAATTGAGCGGATTGAGCATCAAGCAAGTCTTGGTAATGCGCATTATGACGGAGGTAATCTCCAGCCAATAAATTGCGTGAATAGGTTAATTCGGTCAATACGTCAAGGTCCTCACCAGGATAGCCACCAGGGCTGCAAACAAGACCATTTTCACGGTAATAATCATACCAAGATGAAATAGCTGACTCGGAAATAATAACCTTCAAACCGTCCACACCAGTGGTTGCAAGAGCCGTTGACATGGTTCCTA
The DNA here is from genome assembly GCF_002300045.1 of Streptococcus sp. UBA632. Classification (NCBI taxonomy): domain Bacteria; kingdom Bacillati; phylum Bacillota; class Bacilli; order Lactobacillales; family Streptococcaceae; genus Streptococcus; species Streptococcus sp. UBA632. The sequence goes on from NZ_DBPA01000042.1 coordinate 1,383, forward strand.
GGTAAGATTTCCCAGTTGTACACACCAAGCCACTAGCCCAATCTGCTAATACTTTCTTGTCGCGACGATGGCTAGAAAAGGCAATCGCTCTGCCATTTAACCAATCAATCACCGCTTTAAAGCTTTCCACTTGGGCATAGTCGCCGCTGGTCATAAAGCCATCAGAACCCGCTGTTCCGACGCCTGAAACATAGATATTTGCAAACCCACGCGCAAGGAAGTAATCGTTCAGGGTGTAGGGGTCAATAAAGTGGAAGCTTTCTTCACTATTTCCAACAGGCAGGTCCTCGTCAGCTAAGTTTAAAGGCTCAAAATCATGCGTTTCAACGTTTATCTTGCCCGCTGGTTTAACCGCTAATTCCCCTTCCATTTTGTACAATTTTTTGTCATTAGCAAGGCCATTTGTCCCTGCGTGGTAAGGGCTTGCTGTCATCATGGTTGGTAAGGGGTGCTTGCTTTTTGCACGAATAATAGTAACCTTAATCAAGTCGCTTTTAGCGTTTTGGTCCGTGTCAATCGGAGCTTGCACATAAACAATCTCACGGACGACATCTGTCGTATCAAAGGTAGCTAGAGATTTGCCATTAAAAAAGTGGTAGTCATTGTCAACGGGGATAAGCCCACGACTAACCACATCATCTAGTAAGGTCATGCCAGATTTATTTCGGCTGGCTAGTAGATGGTAAAGCGTCTCAAGCATATGCCCTTTTTGATAATGCACAGGAAAGGCTATTTTTTCTACAAATGCATTCGTATCTGTGAAATCCACATGAGGAATAAAGCCCAGCAATTGCAGTGCAACGGTGTTGAAAATATCCGTTGTCAAAGGCGCATCAGATTGGAAAAAGGTCAGCAAATCTGTGCCAAAATCAGCCAAAAGATTGTGGAGTGGATAGTCCGTATCCTCGTAGTTAAAGAAGATTTTGCGGCAGAAATTTTCCAAAGCCATCTTGTCTTCATGCTTTTGGTTGAGGTCAAATCCTAAGGCTTGCAATTCTTGTTCAACAATGGCGACAGGTCTTGGGATGAAAGAGAATTGATTGTATTTCATGAAACTTCCTTTCTATAAAAGTAAACGTTTTTATTTTAAAGAGAGCCTTTACATTGTCTATTATACTTGATAAAATGATACTTGTCTAAACTATAATTTTGGAGGAAACAAAAGACACATGGATGTTACATGGACTGTGAAATACATCACAGAATTTATCGGGACGGCATTCCTTATTATCCTTGGAAATGGTGCTGTTGCTAACGTTGAACTTAAAGGGACAAAAGGATACAGATCTGGTTGGATTATCATTGCCGTTGGTTATGGATTTGGTGTGATGATTCCAGCACTTATGTTTGGTAATGTTTCAGGAAACCACATTAACCCAGCCTTTACTTTGGCACTTGCTATTTCTGGTTTATTTGATTGGGCTCACGTTCCACAATATATTCTTGCTCAATTCTTAGGTGCAATGTGCGGTCAATTGCTTGTTGTGATGACTCACAAACCTTTCTACCTCAAAACAGAAAACCCAAATGCTATTCTTGGTTCATTCTCAACTATTTCAGCTGTTGACGATGGCACACAAGCAAGCCACAAAGCTGCTTGGATCAATGGTTTCCTAAACGAATTCTTAGGTTCATTTGTCCTATTCTTTGGCGCTATGGCTTTGACGAAAAACTACTTTGGTGCTGAATTGATCACACGCTTGACAACTTACGGTTATGATGTGACAACAGCAATAAGCCAAGTAGCTCCTTACACAACAGGATCACTTGCAGTAGCACACTTGGGTCTTGGTTTCCTTGTAATGACTTTGGTGGCTTCACTTGGAGGTCCTACAGGTCCAGGTCTTAACCCAGCGCGTGACCTTGGTCCACGTATTGTCCATGCTTTGCTTCCAAAATCAGTTCTTGGTGAACACAAGGGTGATTCTAAATGGTGGTATGCTTGGGTACCAGTAGTAGCTCCAATTCTTGCAGCTATTGCAGCCGTTTGCCTATTCAAATTCTTGTATTTATAATACCTGTTTTTTAAGAGCCTGTTTAGGCTCTTTTTCTTTTGCTAAAAAGTGGCTCTTTGTCAACTGTAGTGGGGTGACGTTAGCTAACATCAAGAGAGAACCAAATTGTTTTTTTCTTTTTTGGGAAGAATCTCCTCTGTGCATCTTATATGTTGATTTTTGCAACTTATAGGCCAAAAGAATATAAATTTTATTGATGGAGCTATACTAATAATGTCAAATGTGACAAATTTTAATAAGGAGGAAACCTAGAGGATTAGTGGTGAAATACTTAAAAAAACTTCTACTCTTGCTTTGCATTGGTGCAATCTACAATCTATATTTTACTCTCATAAATTCAAGTTTAACGTCTTGGATCAATATTATTATATTCATAATATTCGGATATGTTGAAGTGTTTGCTTTAGAGTTATTATTTAAATACTCCATCAAATTTCAGAAAAAACATCTATATCCAAATACTTACTATATTTTTAATATCTAGTATAGTTGAAATGGCATATATGCTGGTTGTTGGTTTGAGTTTTACTATAGCAATCCGTTTTGTTTTGCTAGAAATACCTATTACAATCATTGGTTTATTGTATTGGAAGTATCATGTTGATAAAATTGAAAAATTATTAAGAGACAAAAAATCTAATCTATCAAATTGATTTTTATGATTAACATTGCTATTCTAGTTTATCAATTACATAAGTTTCGAAAACTCATTTTTGATAATCTCTTGATAACCCGTGGTCTGAAATAATAGGTTAGATAATAAACGAATAAAGTCTCTAATAGGTGCTTGGTATTACTGACATTTATCAAAGAATGATAAATGAGATAAAAAGGATCTTAAGAAAGCTACAATTCTCAAAGCGTTAATCAACACGATTATATTAACGTTTATGGGCATTCAAGAGTCATCTCTGGCTGGTAGTGTCTACTACAGAAATTATAGAGCCTAAAAAGCACATAATTTCTTGTCAAATGCTATTTTTTTTTCTACAATAGAGTATCCGCTTATAATAAGAGATGCTTTTGGCATTACACAACATAGCAAGGAGAGATAAATGACATTATTTGACGGCATCACCTTTAAACACCCTGTTTTACGCGTGAATAACCGTGACCACAATATTGATTTTTACAAACGACTAGGATTTAAATTGGTAGTTGAGGAGAACGCCCTTGCTATTTTTTCAGCTAAAAATAAAAAGGCTAGTTTCATCATTGAAGAATCGCCACATCCCCGTACAAGAGCTGTAGAGGGCACTAAAAAGACCAATCAACTGGTCGTTAAACTCCCAAATGCAAACGAGTTATTGGCTGTTTTAGGAAATGGTGTTGTTGTTGAACGTTTGTTTGAAGGCGACAAAGGTTTCGCTTTTGAAACGATTTCTCCAGAAGGTGACCTCTTCTTGCTGCACGCAGAAGACGATGTAGCCACTTTGAAAGAAATTGAGCCAAAGAGCTTCCCTCAAAACGGAGACTTGGCTATCGTTTCAGATTTTCAATTTGAGCAAATCACGCTTAATGTCGCTGATGAAGCTGCAGCACGTGCTTTCTACGACGATGTTTTTGCTGGGGAATTTCCTGTGGATATGCGTTTTGTTCAGGCCAGTGGACCTGATTTGACAGTAGAACCGCATGAAACATGGGATTTGGATATTTTGGAATGCCAAGTACCCCAAGACTATGATTTGAAACACTTGTCTGATTTTCTAGAACAAAAGGGTCAAGAGGTTTACTTAGACAAAAAAGAAAAAGTCCTTGTGCTTTCAGACCCTAATCGCATTGAAATTTGGTTTACAAAATGATGGATTTATTAGATATTGTCCATGACCAAATGACACGTCATATTTACAATGGAGCCTCTGTGGCTCTTTTTAAAAATGGTCAGTGGACGGAGCATTACATTGGTACAATTGATGGGAAAACACCTGTTCAACCCAATCGCATTTACGATTTAGCCTCAGTATCAAAAGTTGTCGGTGTGGGAACGGTGATGATTTCGCTTTTGCAGGAGAAAAATTGGGATTTAGACGCCCCTTTGGTGCACTGTTACCCTGATTTTCAGGACAATACGGTGACCTTGCGGCAACTCTTAACCCATGGCAGTGGCATTGATCCTTTTATTCCTAACCGTGATAAGCTAAACGCACAGGAGTTGAAAGCGGCTATCAATCACATTCGAGTGACCGACTCTAAAGCTTTTTTGTACACCGACATTAACTTTTTGCTGCTAGGTTTCATGTTAGAATACCAGTTGGGGCAATCCTTGGATGAGATTTTCAAGGAGCTTGTTTTTCAGCCTTTTGGGATGGAAAAGACCAGCTTTGGTCCTGTAAAAGGGGCGGTTCCAACGCTTTCAGGTGTTACGGACGGTATGGTTCATGATCCCAAAGCTAAGGTTTTGGGCCATCACTCAGGTTCTGCGGGCTTGTTTTCAACGGTCAAGGATTTGGAAGTGTTCTGCCAGCATTATTTGACGGACGACTTTGCTCGTGGCATTTGGCGTAATTTTAGCAGTACGGCAAAGGAGCGTTCTCTAGCTTGGAACAAGGAAGGGGACTGGTTGGACCATACAGGCTATACTGGACCTTATATCGCCATTAATCGCAAGGAGCAAAAAGCAGCGATTTTTTTGACAAATCGCACCTATGATTACGATGATAGACCGCTTTGGATTGAAGAACGAAAATTGATTTCGCAATGGATTCAGAAACATTTCTAAGCATGTCCGCCTCATAGTTGAGGTGGTTTTTTTGATGATCTTAACAACACAAAAAGCAGCCTTGCCTATCGACAAGACTGCTTTTTTCGGCTCTATAATTTCTGTAGTGGGTAACACCCAGTCAGAAGTTATGGAGCCTTTTTGTGCATAGAAAAAAAGCCCCATA
>NZ_DBPA01000039.1:0-10367 GCF_002300045.1 Streptococcus sp. UBA632
AAAATCATGGTATAATAAGTATTTGGAAATAGGAATTCTTTAATGAGATATAGAGAGGTAGCTATGGACAAACTCAAAAAAATGGCTGGTGTAACAGCTGCTCAGTACGTGAAAGACGGTATGGTTGTTGGTCTTGGAACAGGTTCAACGGCATATTTCTTTGTTGAGGAAATCGGTCGTCGTATGAAGGAAGAAGGTTTGCAAGTGACAGGTGTCACAACATCAAGCCGTACAACAGCCCAAGCCCAATCCCTAGGTATTCCCTTAAAATCAGTTGATGACATTGACGTGATTGATGTGACAGTTGATGGTGCTGATGAAATTGATGCTCAGTTTAATGGCATCAAAGGTGGCGGCGGTGCTCTCCTTATGGAAAAAATCGTGGCAACCCCAACAAAAGAGTACATTTGGGTAGTTGATGAGTCAAAAATGGTTGAAAAATTGGGTGCTTTCAAGTTGCCAGTTGAAGTGGTGACTTACGGTGCCGACCGCATTTTCCGTGAATTTGACGCCAAAGGTTACAAGCCATCTTTCCGCATGGTAAGCGATACAGAACGCTATGTCACTGATATGGGAAATTTCATCATTGACCTTGATATGGGCGTGATTGACAATCCAGTTGCTTTTGGCCAAGAATTAAAAGCTATGGTTGGCGTTGTGGACCACGGCCTCTTTAACGGTATGGTCAATAAAGTTATCGTCGCAGGTCAAGACGGTGTCACTATTTTGGAAGCTAACTGCTAATTGTTAGATATATTCGTAGATGTTTTAGAAAAGTGCTAATCTTTGTCACATAAAAGGATTAGGAGGTTTTGGGTGCTAACCGTAACCACCCTAGATGAGGAAAAGTATGTCAACATTTAATCGTATTCACCTTGTTGTTTTGGATTCTGTCGGAATCGGAGCAGCACCAGATTCAGATAAATTCTTTAATGCTGGAGTTCCAGATACAACATCTGACACCCTTGGTCACATTTCAGAAGTCGCAGGGCTAAACGTGCCAAACATGGCAAAAATCGGTCTTGGGAATATCCCACGCGAAACACCCCTAAAAACCGTACCAGCTGAAAGCCAACCAAGTGGCTATGTGACAAAATTGCAAGAAGTATCACTTGGAAAAGATACCATGACTGGCCACTGGGAAATTATGGGGCTTAACATTACAGAACCATTTGACACTTTCTTTGACGGTTTCCCTGAAGAAATCTTGACGCAGATTGAAGAGTTTTCAGGTCGTAAAATCATTCGTGAAGCGAACAAACCTTATTCAGGAACACAAGTTATCGCCGACTTTGGCGGACGCCAAATGAAAACAGGTGAGTTGATTGTTTACACATCAGCAGACCCAGTACTTCAAATTGCAGCGCACGAAGATGTGATTCCGCTTGATGAATTGTATAAGATTTGTGAATTTGCTCGTTCGATCACTTTAGAGCGTCCAAGTTTGCTGGGACGTATCATTGCTCGTCCATACGTTGGTGAACCAGGAAACTTCACTCGTACGGCTAACCGCCACGACTATGCTTTGTCACCATTTGCCCCAACAGTCCTTAATAAATTGGCTGACGCTGGTGTGCCAACTTACGGTGTTGGTAAAATCAACGATATTTTCAACGGTTCAGGTATCACAAATGATATGGGTCACAACAAATCAAACAACCACGGTGTAGATACGCTTCTCAAAACCATGCAATTGCCAGAATTTACCAAAGGTTTGTCATTTACTAACCTGGTTGATTTTGACGCTATGTACGGACACCGTCGTGACACAGAGGGCTACCGTGATTGCTTGGAAGAATTTGACAGCCGTCTGCCAGAAATTATCGCTAACATGAAAGAAGATGATTTGCTCTTGGTGACTGCAGACCACGGAAATGACCCAACCTATGCAGGAACTGACCACACCCGTGAGTTTATTCCACTTTTGGCTTACAGTCCATCATTCAAAGAAACGGGTGTCTTGCCACAAGGTCATTTTGCAGATATCTCAGCAACAATTGCTGAAAACTTTGGTGTTGCAACAGCCATGGTTGGGGAATCTTTCTTAGATAAATTAGTATAAGAGGTCATTTATGAAAACAATTATTGAAAAAATCGAGGAAGCGCGCCAGTTTTTAGTTTCAAAAGCTTGTGATGCTCCTGAATTTGGCTTGATTTTGGGTTCAGGACTTGGCGAATTAGCTGAAGAAATTGACAATGCTGTGGTTATTCCTTATGAAGATATTCCACACTGGGGACAGTCAACCGTTGCGGGTCACGCTGGCCAATTGGTTTACGGTGACCTTGGTGGGCACAAAGTACTTGCCCTTCAAGGGCGTTTCCATTTTTATGAAGGCAACAGCATGAAAGTGGTGACTTTCCCAGTGCGTGTCATGAAAGCTCTTGGTTGTAAAGGGCTTATCGTGACCAATGCCGCTGGTGGTATTGGTTTTGGCCCGGGAACTTTGATGGCTATTTCAGACCACATTAACATGACAGGTCAAAACCCATTGATTGGGGCAAACCTTGACGAATTTGGTCCACGTTTCCCTGATATGTCGGATGCCTACACAGCTGACTACCGTGCTATTGCTCACAAGGTCGCTGAAAAAATCGGTATTACCCTAGACGAAGGGGTTTACCTTGGGGTATCTGGTCCATGTTATGAAACACCAGCAGAAATCCGTGCCTTCCAAACACTTGGTGCAGATGCTGTCGGCATGTCAACTGTTCCAGAAGTTATCGTTGCTGCTCATTCAGGCTTAAAAGTTTTGGGAATTTCAGCTATTACGAACCATGCCGCAGGTTTCCAAAGTTCTTTGAACCACGAAGAAGTGGTAGCCGTTACACAACAAATCAAAGAAGATTTCAAAACCTTAGTCAAGTCTATTTTAGCAGAATTGAACTAGGCTACTAAAATGTAGTATTTAAATACCACACTGTTATTTAGTGAAAGGAAGTATTATGTCAATACATATTGAAGCCAAACCAGGCGACATTGCCGATAAAATTTTATTGCCAGGCGACCCATTACGTGCCAAATTTATCGCTGAAAACTTTTTAGAAGATGCTGTATGTTTCAATAACATTCGTGGTATGCTTGGTTATACAGGAACTTACAAAGGACACCGCGTCAGCGTTATGGGAACAGGTATGGGAATGCCATCTATCTCTATCTATGCCAACGAATTGATTACGTCATACGGTGTTAAAAAATTGATTCGTGTCGGAACGGCGGGTTCTTTGAACAAGGATGTTCATGTGCGTGAATTGGTCTTGGCACAAGCTGCTGCAACCACATCAAGTATGATTAAAAACGAATGGCCTTTGTACGATTTCCCACAAATTGCCGATTTCACTCTGCTTGACAAAGCTTACCACATTGCGCAAGACTTGGGCATGAAAACACACGTTGGTAGCGTCTTGTCTGTGGATGCTTTCTATTCTGATTTTGCGGACAAGAATATCCAATTGGGTCAATTGGGTGTTAAAGCCGTTGAAATGGAAGCTGCAGCTCTATACTATTTAGCTGCTAAACATGGGGTGCAAGCTCTAGGTATTATGACGATTTCAGATAGCCTTGTGGCTGATGAGGACACAACTGCTCAAGAACGCCAAACAACCTTTACAGATATGATGACTGTTGGTCTTGAAACCTTGATTGCTGAATGATGCCACCCATTCCTATCCCCATCTATGAAACCATAGATATTCTCTTGGATGTTTATGCCTATCACCACGCTTGGAGGATTGCAGAGCAGTATTCTGCCTTTCCAAAGCAAGGCTGCTATCTTTTAGAAATGTTAAAAGAGCGTCGTGAATTAAATGTGGGCTTTGTCTTTGCTCATCACGAGGAAAATCAGGCCATTTATCAGCAATACGGTTTTTCTGTGATTCGTAATCCTCGAGAAGAAGAGCAATTGGCCAATTATATCATGGATTTGGAAGCCAAGGTAAAAAACGAGAAAATCATTGATTTTGTGAGGGCTGTCAGTCCCATTCTTTATCGTCTTTTCTATCGTTTGGCCAAGAGGGAGGTTCCTAATTTTGAAACCTTTATTCATGATGCTAAAAATGCCCAGTACGACACATGGCTCTTTCACAAAATGAAGCAAAGCGATTATCCCATTTTTCATCAGTATCTGGCCATTAGGCGTGATGACAAGATAACTACAAAGAGCTTGTCAGAATTGCTGCAATACAGTCATTTGCCTTATGATATCAAGGAAATCATAAGAGAGTTGCGTCAATTTGAGCGTTCGGTACGCAATCCCTTGGCGCATCTGATTAAGCCTTTTGACGAGGAGGAGTTACACCGCACTACAAATTTCTCCTCACAAGATTTCCTCAATAAAATCATTACGCTGGCAAGCTATGCTGGCATCCATTATGACCGTTATCATTTCTATTTTGATAGTGTTAACGAACTCATTAAGCAAGAAATGCGTTCGCATTATGACTGGTAATAATAAAAAACTAGGACATCTCCTGAAATGGCAACAGGATGTGTCCTAGTTTTTGGTATCTATTGGTCAAATTGCACTTCTTTAAGCAAGTAATCAATGAAACGCTCACCCATCTTAGAAAGATTAGCTTTTTCATGACGAATATAGACAATATCAATCATATCCTCTACATCCAGCGGAATAGAAACGATATTGTCACCATTAAGATTGCTATTTAAAATCCCCGTAGCAATGGTGTAGCCATCCAAACCAATCAAGAGATTAAACAAGGTCGCACGGTCACTCACGACGATAGACTTTTTATGCGGAATTTGTGAAAAAATCTCTTCTGAAAAATAGAAGGAATTGTGAATCCCTTGGTCGTAACTCAAATAAGGAAAGTCTTCCAAATCCTTCATGGTCACTATGTCGCGATTGGCAAGCGGATTATCCTGGCTCACAAAGATATGAGGGTGTGCTTGAAAAAGACTGGTATAAGTCAGACGATTATCGTCAAACATCTTTGTCAAGACATCGCGGTTGTAGCTATTTAAAAACAAAACGCCGATTTCAGAACGGAAATTCTTAACGTCGTCAATAATCTCATAGGTGCGTGTTTCCCGCAAAAAGAGCTCGTAACGTGACATATCAGCACCCTTGAGTAGAGAAACAAAAGCGTTGACCACAAAGGCATAATGCTGTGAAGACACGCTAAATAGCTCACGATTGGTATCTTTGCTCTTATAGCGTTCTTCTAAAAGAGCAGTCTGCTCCAAAATTTGGCGCGCATAAGAAAGAAATTCCACACCGTCCTTGGTTAAGGTAATTCCTTTGGGATTGCGGATAAAAATTTTGATGCCCATTTCACGCTCCAAATCCCGAACAGCATTTGATAGGCTAGGTTGCGTGATGAATAGTTGCTTGGCAGCCTCATTCATGCTACCTGTTTCAACGATTTTAACGATATAATGTAATTGTTGTATTCTCATAGCTTTTAGTTTATCTTAAAATAGAAAGAAGGGCAAGTAGGGAGCATATAATAGAAAAAGCGAACGATAACAAAGAAAAAACACTTGTTACAAATATGTAACGATTTTGTAACGATATAATTAATTGTTTCTCATTTTCTTAAAAAATACTTATTTTATTTGTTTTCATGATTGTTTTCAAACATTGAATTTACAAATAATTGATTGAAAACTATATTGAAAAAAAAACAACTGAGTGATAAAATAAGAACGTTATTATTTATTATTAGAAAGTAGAGATGAAAATGTCCCATTCTACACGCCATAAGCGTCGTCGTAGTCGCTCAAACGACCGTTTTGACACGCAGATGATTGCCAATGGTGTCTTATTAATTTTGTTCGCCCTTTTAGCTGGAATTGCTAGCTACACCATGTATGCTCATAACATTTTAGCCTTTAGGCATGTTAATGTGATTTACACAGCCGTGTTGGTAGTTGTTTTTCTTGTTTGTTTACTACTAACATTGTTTAAAAAGGGAAAACACCTGGTAACTGTTTTGCTCGTTCTTTTTTCGATTGTCGTTGGTGTTTCCTTATTCGCCTTTAAATCATTGGTGGATGTTGCCGACAATATCAATAAGACGGCTAGTTACTCTGAAATCGAAATGAAAGTGGTTGTTCCTGCCAATAGTTCGATTTCGGATGTGAGTGAGTTAACCAATGTGCAAGCACCGACTTCAGCAGATGAAAGCAATATCAATGCCTTGATTGCTAATATTAAATCTGAAAAAGGAGTGGAGTTAACTGTTGATCCCGTTGATTCTTATCAATCTGCTTATGAAAATCTCATTAATGGTAGCAGTCAAGCTATGGTACTAAACAGTTCCTACTCAAGTTTACTTGAGTTATCCTATAATGATTACGAATCAAATCTAAAAACCATCTATACTTATAAAATCAAGAAAGCCATTGAAGATACAGCTAAAACAACAGATAAAAATGTCTTTAACATCTATATTAGTGGTATTGATACTTCAGGTGCTGTTTCAACGGTTTCGCGTTCAGATGTCAACCTGATCTTGACGGTTAATATGAATACCCATAAAATTCTTATGACAACCACACCACGTGACTCTTATGTTCGAATTCCAGATGGCGGAGCTGATCAGTATGATAAATTAACCCACGCTGGAATCTATGGTATTGAAACATCTGTTAAGACCCTTGAAAATCTTTATGATATTCCAATAAATTACTACGCACGTTTGAACTTCACCTCATTTGTAAAACTCATTAATGCCTTAGGTGGTGTAACGGTTTATAATGACCAAGCGTTCACAAGCTTACATGGTAATTACAATTTTGGTGTTGGAAATATTAATCTAACATCAGGTGAAGAGGCCCTTGGCTTTGTTCGTGAACGTTATAGTTTGGAACACGGTGATTATGACCGTGGAAATAATCAATTGAAAGTTATCCAAGCCATTGTAGAAAAATTAACGTCATTCCAATCAGTTTCTAACTATTCAGATGTTATTTCAACCTTACAAGATTCGATTCAAACCAATATGCCTCTCAATACAATGATGTCATTGGTGAACGAACAATTGGATTCAGGTAAGACATTCATTTTCAGTTCACAGGAAGTAACTGGTACAGGTTCAACTGGACAGTTGACCTCTTACGCCATGCCAAATGCTAGCCTTTATATGATTCAACTGGATGATGCTAGCGTAGCAAAAGCCTCACAAGCTATTAAAAATGTCATGGAAGGAAAATAAATGATCGATATTCACTCGCATATTGTTTTTGGTGTTGATGATGGCCCAGCGACTTTGCAAGAAAGTTTGAATTTGATTGGCGAGAGCTACCGTCAAGGTGTCCGAACGATTGTGTCAACATCGCATCGTCGCAAAGGTATGTTTGAAACACCAGAAGAGACCATTGCCGACCATTTTCAACAAGTCAAAGAGGCTGCAGAATCCAAGTATGAAGACCTTACGATTTTGTATGGTGGTGAACTTTACTATAGTGGAGACTTACTAAAAAAACTAGAGGAAAATCAGGTTCCTAAAATGCATAATACACGTTATGCCTTGATTGAGTTTAGTATGACCACACCATGGAAAGACATTCACACAGCCCTTAGTAATGTCATTATGCTTGGTATCACACCGATTGTTGCCCATATTGAACGTTATAATGCTCTAGAATTTGAAGAGGATCGTGTTAAGGAGTTGATTAACATGGGCTGCTATACGCAAATCAATAGTGCCCATATTTTGAAATCAAAACTCTTTGGGGATAAAAACCGTACCTTTAAAAAACGTGCTCGCTATTTCTTGGATAAAAATGTAGTTCACTGTGTGGCTAGTGATATGCATAACCTAGGACCTCGTCCTCCTTTTATGGATAAAGCAAGAGAAATAGTCGCAAAAGAATATGGTAACAATCGAGCTTACCGCTTGTTTGAAGGCAATCCACAAGCCTTATTAGAAAATCAATACTTATAGGAGTTAATATGAATTCAAATGACAATGCTAGCATCGAGATCGATGTGCTTTACTTGTTGCGAAAGCTTTGGAGTAGAAAGTTCTTCATTATCTTTATCGCCCTTGTTGTCGGAACGATTGCTTTATTAGGAAGTGTCTTTTTAATCAAACCTAAGTACACATCGACAACACGTATCTATGTGGTTAGCCGTACAGCAGATAGCATCACAAACCAAGATTTACAGGCTGGATCTTATTTGGTTAAGGACTATCAAGAAGTGATTACATCAAACGAAGTTTTGTCTTCAGTTATTGATAAAGAAAAATTATCATTAACACCAAATGAGTTATCATCAATGATTTCTGTTACTATTCCAACAGATACTCGTGTGATTTCGATTTCTGTTGAAGATGATAATGCTCAAGAAGCTACAACTATCGCGAACACTGTTCGAGAGGTGGCTGCTGAGAAGATTAAAGCTGTTACGAAAGTGGATGACGTGACAACTTTAGAGGCAGCAGAAGTACCGAAAGAACCTTCATCACCAAATATTAAACGCAATACACTTATTGGAGTTATTGCTGGTGGGGTATTAGCGGTTATTAGTATTATCATACTAGAAGTTCTTGATGATCGTGTACGTCGTCCAGAAGATATTGAGGATGTTCTTGGGCTGCCTCTTTTAGGAATTGTTCCAGATATTGATAAATTGTAAGGAGAAGTATTGTAATGCCAAAATTAGAATTAGTAGCTGCTAAAGCGCAAATGGTCAAATCTTTGGAGGAATATTACAATTCTATCCGTACCAATATTCAATTTAGTGGTCGAAACTACAAGATTATTACCTTGACATCAGCGCAGCCAGGTGAGGGAAAATCAACGACATCGATGAATATTGCTATTTCCTTTGCTAAGGCAGGCTTTAGAACTTTGTTAATTGATGCAGATACTCGTAATTCGGTTATGTCAGGGACTTTCCGTTCAGATGAACGATACCAAGGTTTGACTAGTTATCTTTCAGGTAATGCAGAGTTGTCGGATGTTATTTGTGAAACAACGATTCCAAACCTTATGGTTATTCCGGCAGGACAAGCTGCTCCTAACCCAACGTCATTATTGCAAAACAATCAATTTCAAACCATGATTGATATGGTTCGTAGCTTATACGACTATGTTATCATTGATACACCTCCACTTGGTTTAGTGATTGATGCAGCTATTTTAGCACACTATTCGGATGCTAGCCTTTTAGTAACAAAAGCTGGTGAAGATCGTCGCCGTACCATCACAAAATTGAAAGAACAGCTGGAACAAAGTGGTGCAGTTTTCCTTGGTGTTATTTTAAACCAATATGATGTTACTACGGATACCTACGGTCACTATGGTAGTTATGGCGACTATGGAAACTATGGTAAGGCAAAGGAAGAAACGTCTAAGAATAGACGTCGTAAAAAGAAATAATTTCTATTAGAATAGTCTAGAGTTGATATGTATAGTGAAGATTCAAAAAAGAAAATTTATTATTTCCTATCAGATGTTTTTGCTGTCATTGTCAGTTACCTTGTGCTTGTCACTTGTTATCCTTATCAGTTTTTTAACAGTAAATTCTTTGCAATTCTGTTTTGGGGGCTCGTCATTGCGGTTAATGTTTTAACCGATGAATACTCTTATATCAATAATCGCGGATATTTGCAGGAGTTACGTTCTTCTATCATTTTTGGAACAAGAGTCCTTGTCCTATTCACCTTTGTTCTGATTCTTGGGAAAGTTCGTTTTATTCAAGATATTTCACAGATGTCTTATGCTTTTCTTATTCAGGTCTTTGTCCTTGTAACGTTATTTGTTTTTATCGGACGTATTTGTGTTAAGACCTTGTTTAAGACGCAAATGTCAAACCCTAAAAAAGTTCTTTTGGTGACTGATTTTGACAATGATAAGGAAATTGAAGTTGACTTAGATCGTTTTAATTACCACATTACAGCTTACATCAGTAAGAAAAATAATTCTAAAGTAGAACAACCAATTTTGTCTACAGATAAAGATATCAGAGATTTTGTGGCTAATCACCAAGTTGATGAAATTTTTGTAGTCAATCACAATTTAGAACAGTTTTCAGGTTTTGCTCAATACTTGAGGTTATTAGGGATTCCAACAACGGTTGCAATTGGAAATTATTCTAACTTTTATGTTGGAGATAGTGTTCTGAAAAAAGTTGGTGACATGACTTTTGTTACAACGGCTTATACCATTGTCAAATTTCGCTCACTAGTTTTGAAGCGTTTGATGGATATTGTGATTGCCTTGATCGGCTTGGTGTTAACTGGCATTGTTGCCTTGATTATTGCACCAATTGTGAAAAAACAATCACCTGGGCCATTAATCTTCAAGCAAAAGCGGGTTGGTAAAAATGGTAAGGTCTTTGATATTTACAAGTTTAGAAGCATGTATACTGATGCAGAAGAACGTAAAAAGGAATTACTTA